>CBDUDU010000025.1:0-27661 GCA_965366045.1 uncultured Oceanospirillaceae bacterium | reverse complement strand
ATGTTAGGCCCATCAAAGCACACGCCAGCCACAGCAAGTTGTTGATTAAGTTTTTCTTTAATTAGTCTATCAAACATGGTGCAGCACCGTTAACGCAACAGAGCATCAAACTGATCAACAATTCCAGCCCAATCGGCATCCTCGTTTTTTACTTGTTGTAAGAAAGATGCCTGAGATGAGCTCCAAAAGTCGGCCTTATGCAACTCAATATTACCAGCTAGGGGGCCGTGACTATCGATAAAGTCCTTGATCGCTATCTCGGTTCCCTCTAGCCCTAATTGCTCAAATAGGGCGCTCAGCAAATGAATCGGTGGTTCCATAACTATTCCCTCACCTGTGTTGGTTAAATATGCTATTTCTATTATAGGTCTCTGTACAGTTGCCCATGCATCAGATCAGCAGCTAATCCACTTTGAACTGAGTTACCAATACAAACAATTATGTCATGGAAATGGTGCCTTGAAGACAATGGTTAAGACCTATTGAGGGTGATTCCAGTGTCATTTTCAGATCAAACTCTTCAACACCATGCAACGAGCCTGAGGCAGCTGCTTGTGAAATAGCCTGTTCAATTGCACGCTGCGATGTCACGCCCATTTGTTTCAAAAATGTTCTGATTGCCATATTAAAATGATCTTGATTCATATCTAACTCCCACACATTTAGTGATTAAATGATCGCAAATTGATGTTGAGATTATCCCTCAAGTGATCGGTTAAGGCGCCTGCGTATTGCCTAGGCAGGCCTACTCAATATCTGTAATTTGCTCGCCTCTACCTTGCGTTATATCAAGCATACCCCCAATCTCAGCGTGCTTCAATGGCTGCACCATAGGGCCGGTTATGGTTATACGCAATCACAATCCCTTATAACGGGCATGTTTTTTGCTATAGCGCGGCCGCTGTAAGTGAGGCTAAATAATGTGCTACTTCAGTGGTCGCAGAGAGGTGCGTCAGCGACTCTGCAGGGCAGAGCTCAAAACCACGGTTTGTATTCACTTCAACCGCATAAATAAACTTTCCGCCGATAAACTCACAGCGTGTAATACAAGCAAGCGGGTTATGAATAAACTGCTGGACAAGGTAAAGCCCGTCCAAAGAATGGGGCAGTTGATCTTTTTTGATGAGGTTGCGAAGAGCAGTGGTACTGTCTACCAACTGTACGCCTAACCCTTTACCACCGCGATTAGGCTTGATGATAAAAGGCTCTTGCTGATGGCTTGCAAGGTGAAGTAATTCTGTAGACGTGCGTGCCACTTGGGTTGTAGGAACCAATACCCCCGCTACTCGTAAAGCCTGGTATTGCCTCAGCTTACTGATCTCTAGATCTAACGCTCGAGAACCGTTAACGACCGTACGCTGATGACTTTCCAGCCAGCAAAGCACCGCTAAGGGGTATTCCGGTGCGCTACGATGGCCGCGAGTATGGGATGATGCGCTTGACAAAGGCTAATCTAAGCACAGTGATTTCATGGTGCATTGTTGGGTATTACAGCCAGCACAGGCCCTATCAACACAACGGTGGCTTGCCACCAAATAAAGCAGAGGAGTAACATTCTGAAACGCGTACAGGGTGAGGGGTAGAGCCACACAACGTAGCGAGGGACATAGTTCCGAGCGGGTGTTAAACAGTAAGCAATAAACTAAAAGATGGTGCCCGGAGACGGCCAGTTTTACAGTTCATGTGTGTCCTATGCCTAAGGTAAAGCAGTTTGTTAAGCCAACCACTCAGTGGTGATTGGGCTTAAGTGCTTGTCTTAGGTTTTTATATCGACTTTTATAATTGTGGCCATATATGGTTTGCGGTAAGCTGGTTATTATCTAGTTGTCAGAGACGGTCGCTTGTATGAATGAGCAATTTAGAATCGCTCAAAGAATCGGCTTGATGTTTCGTTATGATCAGGACTTACCACAAGACATGGAAGCCTGGGTTCAGTCTCAACTTCAAGCACCATCACCCGCTTTGGGTATTCCTCATGCTTACGCCAAAGTGGCTCAATGGCCTGATGAGTTGCAGCCGAATTTGGCCAAGCGTGCTTATATGTGGCGCCGTTATCGGGCCTTAAAAAAACAGGAGCGTGAGGGTAAAAACGGCCAGGACACCGAAGCTGCGCGCCAGGCTAACAGGCGCAATCACTTAATGCGGGAAAAGGACGAACACAAGTTTGTGCAACGCAATGTCTATGGCGCTGACCAAGTTAAACTACGGTTGACAGCTTTTTGGGCCAATCACTTCACTATTGGCAATACCTTTGATACGGGCAACATGATTGGCCATGCCATCGATAAAGGCATCCTCGCCAAATTTAACGGTAGCTTTGCCGAAATGCTTTATGGCATCACCACCCATCCAGGCATGCTCACTTATCTGGATAACGTTTGGAGTGCTGGTGAGCGCTCGGAACATGCAAAAGGCTGCCATCGGCGACCGAATTGTCATGCAGGCTTAAACGACAACCTAGGGCGCGAATTGTTAGAACTGCATACCGTTTCTCCTGCAGCAGGTTATTCCGAAGACGATATTCGTGGTGCCGCTAACGTTCTGGCAGGTTGGGGAGTCGATTTCCAGGAAGAATTGCCCGGTATGCGTAAAAAGATCGGTGGCATCAACCATTGGAATGCCTACAAAAAACGTTGGGCAGAACCCGGTACCAAGAAGGTAATGGGGCAGCTTATTCATGCGGGCCGTGGCGGCCTACGCCAGCTAACGGACTTTCTTGCCAGTCATGACCACACCATTAATTACATCTCCACCAAACTGTGTCAGCACTTTGTTAGTGACAACCCCAGCAAAGATCAAATTGAGTCTGTTAAATCAGCTTGGCGTCAGGGCGATGGAGATTTGCCGACTATTCACACCCAAGTATTTAAACTTGCCATTGCTGCGCCTGAGGCAAAGTTTGTGTGGCCTATGACGTGGCTGTTTCAGGTTGTCCGCTTGTCAGGAGCCACTTACTTTAAAGGTTGGGAAGACATTGATAATTACAATAACCAACTGATGAGCAGCAAAAAGGTGTTGAAAGAGTTGGGACAGTCGTTTTGGAGTTTGCGGCAGCCCAATGGTTATTCCGACGATAGGGTTGACTGGATGTCGGCAGAAATGTTTGAGCGACGCATTCGTTTTGCCGATGCCATCCATAAAAATGGTAATATCCGCCGCTCGGCCAGTGAAATCATGCATCGCATTGGGGCCGCAAAGCAAACCCGGAATTTGGTGGCCAGTGTGGGTAATTCGCCTAGGGACCAGTTTATTGCCCTTATGTGCAGTCCTGAGTTAATGGGGTTGGAATATGTCTAAGTCAACAGTTGGCCGTCGTAATCTACTCAAGGCCGGTGCCGCATCACTCTTTCTTGCCGGGGTGCCTATAGCGGGGTTCACAAAAGACAAACCTCTTGGCAGTATTTCTGTGATTATTTTGGAAGGAGGGATGGATGGACTTGCCGCTATTCCGCCTATTGGTGATGCAGACCTAATGCGGATGCGTCAGTCCATCTCACCAGCAAGCTACTTACCATTAAATGACTTCTTTGGTTTACATCCATCGCTGCAATTTTATGCCCAGTTGATGGCTCGAGGCCAAGCTTCCGCTGTGCACGCCACGGCATTTCCGTACACCAAACGCTCCCATTTTGAAGGCCAAAACATGATCGAAGGTGGTGGTCTGTCACCATTCAGTGAGAAAACGGGTTGGTTGGGGCGTGCTTTGGAATTGGCAGGTGTTGCGGGGCGCTCTTTGTCTTTGGATATGCCGTTGATTTTGCGTGGGCACCGTGACAACGATAATTTCTACCCCGCGAGTATTCGTGGGTCTGGTCGGCCACCAGCCGATTTGGTAGAAATGATTGCTATGGGACATCAAATGGATGCTGCGCAAATGTTCACTAAGGTGGCCCGTAAAAGTGAAGAGCGTGTACAAGTACCACGGGATCCAGCCAGCTTAGCCGCATATGCTGGCCGGGTCATGGCCCAAACCGATGGGCCAGTGGCATCAGTTATTCGAGTTGGTGGTTTTGATACTCATGCTAATCAGGTTGAAGAAGGCGATACAGATGCAGGGCAGCTAGCAAGACAATTAAGTGTGGTTGATGACGTGATCGCGGGTTATCGCCGAGGGCTAGGTAAGGCCTGGGATGATGCGATTATTCTAACGCTGACCGAATTTGGCCGCACAGTAGCCGTTAATGGCACTCTGGGGACAGATCACGGTTATGGAAGTGTTGGTTTACTAGCTGGCGGAGCTTTGCCCAGTAGCCGTGTTGTTACTAACTGGCCTGGGTTAAGTAAAAAAGACCAGTTTGAAAGGCGGGATCTTTTGGCTACCATTGACTATCGATCCGTTTGTGCGGCCTGTCTTGAAAAGGCGTTAGGCCTTGATCATGACCTTATTGCCAGCCAGATATTTCATCAGCCCGACTTGCCACGTGTGTTTGAGCACTTGTTTGCATAGATTGCTTGTTTAAAAGGAGTTAGTCGTGTCTCAACTGTCCATTATTTTTTATGCTTGTCGGGCTCCAATTAGGTTGGCATCTCGTATTCTCGTTGCAAGCATATTGGCTTTGCCGGCGTTGGCAGCAGGCATGCCTAGTTGGAGTGATAAAACTGTTTGTCGTTTAGTCGCAGGGCAAGCAGATAATGCTGTCTATTTGGCAGAAGCCCAACGACGAGAGTTAGATTGCGGCACTGGCAGTAGCGGGAATGGGAATAAGCAGCAGTCTGCGCAGAAGTTGTTGCCGAAAAATCAGGCTATTGGCATCTATCCAGTGCAGTTTAACACTCAGATTCAACAGCGATTGTTGTCCAAGCCAATTGATAGAACAGAATTTAATTTTAGCGTATATCAACTCGCCGTGTTCGCCCAGCCAATTGCATGCCAGTTTAACCTGCACAGGGTGGTTTATGAGGACCATGTAGCAGGGCAGGTTGAGGATTGGAATATGGCTACAGGGCGCATGATATTGACTGAGGATGGGGTAAAAATCGAAGGCCGCTGGCGTATGGGAGGCCTTTCTAAAGATTCCAGCTACCTAAAACATGAAGTTAATCTTAGGTTAACAAAAGCAGGCCATCTGGTTGGAAAAATGGCCTACTTTAATCTGAACCTTGAGGAGGGTGAAGTACCAAAAAAGCCCTTGTATATTGAATTAAAGCCCCACAGTCGTAGTCAACCACTGAACATCAATAACCCCAAGAAAGCCGAATTCTGGACCGATGTGGAAGACTGGGCAGGGGGTGTTTGGCGGTTGAGAAGGTGTGCTGAACTTAACAGTTAAACTCAGTCGGTGCAGGCCAACCCAACCCAAGCCGCGTATGTTTGGCCAGTTACTACGGCCACAGCACACGCGATCAACTCACGGACCATTCAGCCCTTACTGTGAAGCTATTCGAGTAATTCTACGTCACGTTTTAGCGTCGCTAGACATACGCCAGAATAGGTGGGCTTAAGCCTTCAGAGCTAATCTTTAGATTTCATAAAAAATAGTACTGCTAGCAGCCCCATAATAATCGGAGAGCTGTAGTTTTGAGCGGTGGCGAGCATTACGCCATCCGCAAGGAAGTATACGTTAAGCAACGCAAAAGCTGCCCAAACATATGCCGCAACACGACCAAACTTGGCCATATTTTCTATGGCCCACATAGTCACAGTCCAGTTAAAAATGGCTACAGTTAACGCGGCCAAAGCGGTAATCTGCATCTGTGCCCTTAACGGTGTGGTAAGATCAACTCCCAGTGTATCGCTAGCTACCATTGATGGAGCAAATGCCATCATCAATACCCAGATTCCTATGTAACCCGCACTTAAACGAAATATTAAAGATAAACTCACTGTTACTCTCCTTATGAACTTGCTGGCTTAGTCCTTGGACGACCAGCTTTATAAGCCCAACCAGCCCCATGCTACTCAGGCTTGAGTTAACCATACTCCCACACTTTATTTATATCCAGTTCAGTTTGGGTTTTACCCCGACTTTACGGACAGGTTAGTTGATTACGATTGAGTCATCGTCTCATACTTAAACTTTCGCAATTTTCTTGGATTATAAAACCGTTCTATATAATCAAATATGTCGGCCCTAGCTTCCAGTAAAGTCTGGTGTTTGTGGGTTAATTGGTGTGGTTGAACCCCACATTGCCGACCACAGTTTCCATGGAAATAATGTCTGGATTGGACATCACCTTATCCTTTTCTGCGTTGGCTTTTTCCATAGCCTGCTGGCTCCCATAAATAGCTACAGATATCAATGTATTGCCATCGCTTTGGATGCCTATCAGTTGCTCCGCGGAGGGAAACATGTTCCCTACATCTTTCGCTATTCCCTGCACCACAATATCTGCCGCCTGCTGTGAATTAAAAACAACTGTAGTTATGCGTACTATCGACATAATGCTTTCCTTATTAAACTGCTGGCTCAGTCCGAAGACGACCAACTTAGATCAACCTAAACAGCCCCAATGCCATTCAGACTTGGTTTAACAGAATACCTCCTAACGTATAGGAATTTTTCCTAAACTTGTCGGGCATGGCTAGTTTTCCTTGTTGCCGACATTAACGATGGATTGATAACTGCATCGCCACTAGATACCCCAGCATTCAAAGCATTCTATGACTTTGAAGAGACTTTCCCCGCAGAATCATTCAGCAGGTATCAAGCAATACAAAGATTAAGGGCACAGCGGGCGTCATAACGCCTCTATGGCAGGTGGTCAAATTCATTGGACCACTACAGCTTTTAGCCCTAACTTCAAATGGCCAGCAGGCCTAAGAGTATTACAATGGCTAAGTATTAAGTAGCATCGAGACGACCACCGTTAAGCTACCTAGACCAAACCAAATGTAAAACATGCTTTACATTATTTACAGTTTCTACTATAGTCCATAAAAGTAAAGTATATTTTACATTTATAGGAGCATATCATGGGTCGAATTATTGATGCCATACTAGTCAAAGGTTTACCTAAGAAAGACCTAAAGAATGCCAATCGGGTGGATTTGTGGGCCATTGTTTGGGCCTTGAGCATGGTGCTATCTTCCTTCCTCGTAGAAAGTGGTTTGCTAACCAATCCATATTTAGTCATTGCTGCTAGCCTAGTCGTTCTTGGCGTAGGCGTTAGAGTGACCTTGGCTTACAAATATTTATTGGCCAGGCTAGACGAGATGGAGCGAAAGATCCAATATGACGCCTTAGCACTCGCCGTAGGAGTGAGTTTAGTGGGGTTCTCGGGCTACACTGTTTTGGAACAAGCCGAGCTACTGCCCCCCATACAGACATACTTAGTCATGAGTGGCTTGGTAGTGATTTATGGAATCGGCTTAATAATAGGTCGAATTCGGTTGTCATGAATAACCACCTCAAACAGTTGCGTAGTGATTACGGTTGGACCCAGCAGGACTTAGCGAGCAAACTGGATGTCTCTAGGCAAACCATCATTGCCATTGAAAAAGGAAAGTTCGATGCGAGCTTACCGTTAGCTTTTAAAATAGCACGATTGTTTAAACAACCGATCGAATCCATTTTCATAGACGGCGTTCATAGCCAACCACAAAAATCATGAACACCTTCAGTGCGCTAGGTAGTTATTGCAGTAAGCACCATTACTTGCCCATCACCGATAAAACAGTGGTGGCCATACTAGACCCTTCAAAAAACCGGTGTAATTTACACGGGGGTGTACGTTGGCTTTTTGTCAGGACTTTGGTCGGAGTCTAAGGCGGCGATCCACGGCTATGATTATGTTTTTATCAGAGTTTCTGCACTGGCTGCCATCGTATGTCCCACAGTACGGCCACTCTGCACCGCTGTACCTCCACCGTGGCTTGTAACCGTTGGTAATGGGAGGGCCTAAAGCCTACTGTAGGTGTCTTATGGGGCTATAGTGGTGCAGTGAATTGGGTCGCCTAATAAGAGATGTTCTGCACATGGGTTAATTGAACGGTTGGCTCAAAGCCCGTTCCACCAATATCAAGTTATCTTGGCCATAGAACATATCTCCATCTACCACATAGGTAGGTGAACCAAATGCTGATAAATCAATCGCCTCTTTTGTATTTTCTTCATACGTATTTAAGGATTCTTTGGTCTGAGCGAGTTCAAGTAAATTATCCGATTCCAGACCTTGGGCCTCCAGTATTTTGCGGACAGATTTTTCATCATTCAAATCAACATTATTGATCCAGTGATTGTGCATAAATACAGAAGAAAGGTAATCAACATCTATGGCTTCTTGGACAGCAGCGATTAAGACCAAGTCGGAGATCTCCGCGCCATTATTGTGAGTGGATGGGGTTTCTGCCGGCATAAGCACCGACCGATATTCGGCCCACCGACGACGTTGCCTGCCAAACTGATACTCTAGCGTTTCGTCTGTGCGAGTCGTATAAATTCCTGGTGGCCCACATAAGCGAACGCTGAATGGGAGGAATAGAAATACGTCACCGTTGAATTTTGCATGATTCTACTCCTCGAGTTTCAATCACTCACGATCAATAACTCAGGTGGAGATAAAGCCGTTTCAGGAGTGTAGTGTTAAAGGTCAACATGCTGTTGGTAACAAATTCTAGTCGCCCCAAGCACCGTGGAATTCATAACAAACAGCTTGTTTGTCTCCAACTACCCAGGCATCATGACCCGGCTCAATGGAGTACGAATCACCTGCTGCATACGTTGCTTCAGTACCGTCATCGTGACGGCAGGTAATGGCTCCTTCTACGCACACGCCCAGGTGCTTTGCCTTACAGCTATCGGTGCCTACAACAGGTTGTATGTCCTTAGACCATACCCAACCAGGTTGAAGGACAAGTTTCATAACGCGCTGACCACCAACATTGACAGTTTCTACGCGCGCGTTATTAGGTGTTCCTACTTCGGAATCCTTGGCTCCGTCTTTAGACGGACATCTGATAAGCCCAACCAGCCGTATGCTCCTCAGGCCTTCATTAACAATACCCCGCCCTCAGTTAAATACCAGTTCAGTTTCTGTAGTCGCATAAAGTGATGAGGCCGCAGCTACCAAATGAAGCGCGCTGCCTACACTCGCTAAGCTGAAAGTGGTGTTGCGCCTGTTTCGGTGCGAACAATCTTTCCATTTCTAAGAGTGTGCATTGCCAGCAAAGCCTCTCGGCTGCCATCTGGGAAGTCCATGATTGAGTGCTCCACTATGACGTCGTCGTTTTCATACAGACACCTTTCAGCCGAAATTTTAAATTTATCGCTTTCCATCATGCTTTTAAATATGCCTAGCATATCTGCTTTACTCATCGTGGTATTAGTTTGATGACGGACAAAAGCGTAGTCATCGGCATAAAAGGCGATAAGCTTATCGGCATCTTTTACATCACCAGCAGCTTTCATTTGATTATAAATAGACATTTTACTCTCCTTATAAAATTATTGCCCCCGCCCTTAGATGGCCAACGTTGTAAGCCCAACCAGCCGTATGCTCCTCAGGCCTGAATTAACAATACGCCGTTCGCCTTTAATTTCAAGTCCAATTTTTGTACTGCCGACCATCGTGTGTGAATCAATCCGAATAACCCAATAAGTCACTTACAGTAGGTTTTAGCTCCTTCCATGAGGCCCTACCATCGCTAAGGGTTTCAGGCCACTTTGGAAGATTATAAATAGTGCCGCGCAACGGTGCATAGAGTGGCCGACGCAGAGCTGCTAGCTTTAGCCTTTAAAAGGGAGCTGGGTCATAAGGATAGATGGCAGCGCCACTGATGTAGGTCTTGTTGTGGCATTAAAAGATGCCTATCTATCAGGCGGGCAGGGCTGGAACAGTTCTCAAAAGCGAATTTTTGCAAATGATCCCTTCAATCATGTTGCAGCAGTACCTTATGTCAATCGTACCCTGAAGAACGCATACGTGCCTCTGAGGTTGATAACTAAGCTGTGTAACTCGCGTTATGCTTTCGCTAACGGGAAGTGTGTTGAGTATGTTGATCTTTATGTTCAAGTGAAGCAAAAGTATGGGTTACGTTTTATCCATAACAACATCAACGCAGCTAAAGCAGCGTGTCGTTAGTGTCTGGAATCAGGAAACCTAGCCATGCATGACAGGTTTAGGAACAATTCCTAGAAGCTAGGGAGTAGTCTGTTAGACCAAGCCTGAATGACATTGGGGTTGTTTAGGTTGATCTAAGTTGGTCGCCCAAGGGCTGAGCCAACGGTTTAACAAGGAGATTATTATGTCGATAGTAAGAATAACTACTGTTGTTTTAAATTCACAACAGGCAGCAGATACAGCTGCCCAGTCATACGCGAGCAATGCCGTTAGTCAGTTCCCTTCTGCGGAGCAACTGATAGGAATTCAAAGTGACGGCAATAGGTTGATAGCAGTGTCTATCTATGAGAACCAGAAGGCGATGGAGAAGGCCGATGCAGAAAGAGATAAGCGTATGGCCAATCCAGACATCGTGTCAATGGAAGCTGTGGTTGGTAATGTGAGACTCAATCACACCAATTAGGCCCAATTGAAGGCGAGCACTATGGAAATTGATGATTATTACGAAGTGGCTCGCCTATCGTTTTTATACATGGATCGTTTGCGAACACATCCTCATGGAAAAGTAGGTGTCGCAATTATCGGTGAACCAACACTGTATATTGATAAAACTACCAGGCCATTGCGGCACCCCCGACCCGGATGACTTCGCTCATCCAACAGTAAAGACAGAATTAGCCATTGTAGAGCAAGTAGTTGATCTGTTAACAGATCAACCCATACACATTGTCGGCCATTCATACGGCGGCGTAGTTGCGCTAGCACAGGCACTTAAAGGCCATTTAAGTCTAAGCCAAGTAACACTGTTTGAACCGGTGGCATCTGGTGTATTGGACAATATGGCAGACGTAGACATGAGCGTAAGTGTACGACAGTTCTGGGATAAATATAGCTATGCTGTCTCTGAAATAATACCTTATGCCTGCGGGTAAGTGATTGACTATTGGTGTGGTGACGGCACTTTTAAATCGCTACCAGTCTTTGTCAGAGATGTTATGGACCGTTTGACTGAAAACAGTCTACGGCACTGGCATGCGGGGTATAACGATAGTATTGGCAGTGATCTGAACCAGCTACGACAATGCACCACACCCATTCGATTAGTTTGTGGCGCTCAATCCAGCTCGGTGGCCAAGGCAATATGCGACTGTTTAGTACAAGGCTTACCGAATAGTAAAAAATACACAATAGATGGAGCCAGCCATTTTTTTAGTGACGGGCCATCCCAGCGAGTGCTTATCAGTGTTAGCCGATGGGGTCTTCATTGAATCTTATATTGAGAAAACGAAGTATTAGTCGGATATGCATCAGAATTAAAGTTTGTCTTAATCTGAATTAAGACTTTACCTTTATCAATGCCCGCCCTTACAAAACTGTTTATATATACAGTATTTTGATGGTAGTTGATTGGATGCTCAAATTTATTCCTTTAAAAGCTCAAGCTGGGTTCACAGGCTTTGAATCCCCCAGTGCTGAATACACCCAGCTTGATCTAGACTTAGGCCAGCTCTTAATTGATCACCCGACTGCAACCTACATTGGGTATGCAGAAGGCCAAAGCATGGTGGGCGCAGGAATATATTCAGGCGATCTTTTGATTATTTCACGCGCAGAGAAGGTCAAGAATAACGATATTGTTGTCGCTAATCTCAATGGCGTGTTCGTGGTTAAACGAGTTGATAAGCCTAACAGACGCCTGTTGTCGGCGGCTAAGGGCTACGCTCCGTATTCGTTACAATCGGGCGATGAGTTTCAGATAGAGGGTGTTGTGACTCGCTCTATTCGGCTACACCGGTCGTTAAAGGCCACCTTGTAATGTATGCGCTCTGTGACGTTAATTCGATGTACGCAAGCTGCGAGAAAGTATTCGACCCAAGCATTCGTAATCGACCGGTCGTGGTGTTAACAAACAATGATGGCCAGATTTGCGCTGCTTGTGGCATAGCAAAAAGAATGGGCATTGGTAAAAACTTTGTGCCCTTTTTTCAGGTTAGGCATGAGCTTGAAAAGGCAGGCGCGGTCATTCGCTCGAGCAACTACGAGTTATACGCAGCATTAAGCCAGAAGCTGATGGATACATGTGCGCAATTCGCCCCCCATTCGCACATATACTCTATCGATGAATGCTTTTTGTTTTATGGCAAACACACTGCCTATGTGCCCCCTGAAGGCTGGATAAAACATGCCCATAACATAAGGAGAACTGTGTGGCGAGAAGTGCGCTTACCGATTGGAGTGGGAATCGGACAGACACCTACGCTCGCAAAAGCAGCCAATCATGCAGCTAAGAGAATCAAAGGTTATAACGGAGTTGCCGTTATTGATGACACCCGTACACGTAAACATATATTGGCAAACATGGGCGTCACTGATGTGTGGGGGATTGGAAGGCGAATAGGTGCAAAACTCAATGCCCAGGGCATCACCACTGCATTACAACTTGCCAACCAGCCTCCTAGGCTGATTAGGAAGCAATTCTCGGTCCTGGCAGAAAGTACCGTGCACGAATTGAATGGCCGTGTTATGTTGAATTGGGATGAAGTCAGGGCGCCTAAAAAAGAGATCTACAGCTCGCGCAGCTTTGGACAACGCATTACAGAAGCACTCCAGTTACGCTACGCGCTTGCAGCTCATGTTGAGATCGCATCCGCTAAGCTACGCAAGCAAGGTGGCCTAGCAGCCTCAATGACAATCTTTGCGACCAATTCGCCGCATGACTCAAATAAATATTACCGTAAGGCAGTATTCCATCGGTTTGTCGTTCCCACTGCGGATAGTCGTTTGATGATGGCTGCATGTACCCAAGCGGTTGATGTGTTATTTAAAGAAGGCATTCGATTTTACCGCTGTGGCGTTGGTTTGCTTGATTTATGCGATGCCAAGAACTATCAGTTTGATTTATTTGCACAAACAACAGGTAACCCAGATTTCATGCAAATTATGGATTCAATCAATCAAAAGTATGGCCGTGGAACTGTGTATGTAGCGAGTAGAGGGGTAGAGCATAAATTCGCTATGCGTCGTGAATTCCTGTCTCCACAATATCTAACACGCTGGTCAGATTTGCCCCGTGCCTACTGCATTTAATGATCACCTTAAAGGCAACACTAGAACCGTATTTTATCTAACTGCCCTCTCGGCCAACACTGTGGACAGAGTAGTTCCTGTTTGTGTAACTTCGTTTGTTTTCCACTCATTGGTCAATGAGCACGAATCTTTGCTACCCACATTACTGCTTTCACTGATGTCCGCTTTTGCGACTTAGGTCTGTGACGGAGCAACCTAGCAATGTTTTGGCTGTCAACATTAAAAACACTTTGGGTACTGATTATTTATCTTATTTAGTAAGAAGCGCTATTTAATGTGATTAAATCGGCGTTTTTAGGAGAGCGGGTGGTGTTCGAGGGGATGCAGGTTGTTTAGTCTCTTTATAACCCGCTAACTATATAGTTAGCGGGTATGAAAAGGTAATGACCTATTGGATGTCTGAAAAATAGTGGACTAGGGCTTCAATTATCTTCTTGATCGAGGAGGAATTTGACAGACATGTTTGACTGAGCACTGATTCCTTCTAGGAACGGATTATAATTAAAGCGCACATCATCAATAATAGCCTTAATCCCAAGAGACTCGAGCCTAGATTCATTGTTGCCATATTCCCAATTTCCAACGTAGCCACTACACCCATCACTACTATAGCCATAACCATCGGCACCGCCCCAGTCACCCCGTATGAATGAAACACGTGGTGCCAAAAAATTATATTCTGGGTAATATTGGACACATAAATTGGTTGATATATCTTGGTCACCATACCGAAGATGTACTCGTGCTTTGAGCCACGGATTGTGGTGCTTTCGATCAACTTCAACATTCTTAAAGCCCATAATTAGAGCCCCTGATGTTGTTAAACTAATGGGAATCTCAAATGCCTTAAACGCATCTATACCCTCAAACTCTATCGACGGTAGTTTTGATAGTGCTTTAGAGAACTTATTGGAGTGAGCGGTGGCTTTAGTAACCGCCTGCTTTTTCATATAGTCAAGGTCGATCTGGATGTGCTTTTGACTACCGTCTTCAAAGTATTGTGACGCTTCTTCAGGACTTAATATGTCAAATGCGAACGAGCCTTTGTTAAGCAGAATGGAGCCATTAGTTTTTAATGATCCTGATGCCAAGTAAATATCAATGTCGCCATCTTGGTCAAAATCCCTGAAAATAATATTTTCTATAAAGTCATTCCACTCATTCCCTTCACCAATAGGTTTAAAATCAGATGGAGCCTCGACTAATGGGAATATGCCGTGATCTTTGAACTTTTTATTGCCCAAGTTTTCAATTATTTGGATAGCAGTACCCACATACAATTTGCCTGCTCGACTATAAACAATATCTAGATCACCATCGTTGTCGAGATCTGATGCTGATACCTCTGGTATTGTGCCCCATTTTTTCTTGTGCTGTGGTAGTGCGGTTTTTTGAGAAAAATAGCCTTTGCCATTATTCCAAACAACACCAGTAAATTCTTGGCTTCTTTCAAATTCGTGAGCGCCAACTAAGGCATCCAAATCACCATCACCATCAAGGTCAGCAAGTTCTAGCCCAAAGGCAAAAGCACCGCCACACTTACGTTTCTTTAGATAGCCCGTACCATCATTTATTAAACACCATAGCGCTGTTCCTCTCCCAAAATTCAACTCAGTGATAACAATGTCCATATCGCCATCATTATCAATATCGCCTGTTGCGCCACCGTGGTCAAAAACTTGGAAGTCAGAATGACTTAAATGCGTGCTTGAGGACTCAAACCAAGTCCCGTTCGGTTGGCTCAAAAAGTAACTGTCCCTATAACCACTATGAGTGCCTAGTCCGCTGTCAGCGACGTAAAAATCTAAGGTTTCATCATTATTGAAATCGGCAATTAACATTTGCCCTCCGAGTGACATCCCGCCTTCACTTCGTTCATCGATTAACAATTGAGGTGAGTAAGTTAAATTTCCGTCTTGTCTGCCTAGGTATAATGAAGGCAGTGGTTGAAATCCTGAGCAAGCCGTTGCGCCACAGATGTCCCCAGTATCTTCGCCCCCAGAAACAGAATTATTTGGGTTCATCGTTCCTATATACAAAACATCAGTGATGCCATCGTTATTATAATCATCCACTCTCCATTTTCGACCAAACCAATACAATTGTTTGGTTGGCTTGGGTGCTGGTGGGGGTTTGAAAAAAGCGATGGTTGGGTCATTTTCAATATCAATGCCAGCAAGTGCCTTGCCTACCTTTTGTGAAGAAGTGCTGCTATTTTTTGTCTCAGAGCCACCACAACTCAAACCGCGTTGCTTCGCTTCAGATTGGTATTCAGCATTATCTTGTTGCGCTTGTGCTAAACGGCAAATGGTCTTGTCCGACCAAGCCGAAAAGTGATGATCTGCTAACGAGCCGATAGGCATTAACAAAATGCCACCGAAAATCACGCGCCTAAGATAATATCTGGAGGGGAGTTTGAGTGATTTCTTGATAAGTGATTGTAGCGAAAGGATAGACATCCGTGACACTCTTTGTTGGCTAAACTACCACTATAAATAACACATTAAAGTGAGGTTCGCTAATCAGCCAGATTATTCAAATGACGGCAGTTAGTTCGCTAATCTACCCGCTCTTCCTGCTCTTCCTGCTCTTCTCTTCCATCCTATCACTAGACAAAGCAATGATCACCCACGCGTTGAAACCAACTCAAACGCCCGTTCAAGGTATTGCTCCATCACCTGCAACAACCCCTAACATTAGTAGTACAGTAACTGGAGTAGTATTTAATTGAGAAGGGAGTATTGTTAATGCAAGCCTGAGTGGCATGGGGCTGGTTGGGCTTTTCAAGTTGGTCGTCTGAGGGCTGAGCCAACGAGTTCATAAGGAGAGTAAAATGTCTGTAACAGTTACACTTGAGATTCCCATTCATGCGGATAAACTTGAAGAATTTAAAGGCATGATGCCAACCGCACTAATTGACACACGAAAATTCAAAGGTTGTGAATCGTATAAAGTGCATGTTGAACAAAACACGTCAACGATTTTTACTATCAGTGAATGGGCATCACGTGCGGATAACGAAGCGTACTTGCAATGGCGTACGGAAACTGGATTCTTTGACGAGGTTGCGGTTTTCTTTTCTGGCGAACCCATCTTCAGGTACTTTGATCAGCATCCTGAAATCTAACCAACACATACAGAGGTATCACTATAATCAGTGCTAGATGCCAATTGACGACTGAATTGATTGTTCTGCAGCACTTTTTGTTAAGTGCTACCATTGCGCGAACACCTTAATAAAATCAAAATACCCTATGAAAATTACTGTCTTTGGAGCGTCAGGTCAAACTGGCAAACAAGTTGTAGAGCAATGTTTAGAAGCTGGTCACGAAGTAATCGCAGCGATGCGGAATATTCCCAGCACCTCAACCAAAAAAGGTCTAACTTATATCCAAAGTGACGTGCTAGAAGACAAATCATTATCTTTCTTAGCTACCGAGCAAGCCGATGTTGTTGTCATAGCTCTGGGCACTAAACAGCTTATGAAGAACAACGTTCGCAGCTTAGGCACAGAAAATATCATTAATGCTTTAAAAGCCAACAGCAACTCCACTCCCACACTCATACTGCTAAGCGCCGCTGGTATAGGTGATAGCAAACATCAGATTGGTTGGGGCAGCAGACTTATTGCCTACACACTACTTGCTCATACGATGCGCGAGCACGAAACTCAGGAACAGGCTGTTATAAACAGTGGCTTTGATTACCACATTCTACGAGCAGTAGGTCTAACTAATAAATCTGAAATTGATTATCAGCTTATCAATGAAGGTAAACTTCCAAATCTACAAGTGTCGCGAACTGCAGTTGTTACTTGTATAGCTGAATTGATTAACACTAACAAAAGAAAGAACACGATCACTTGTATTTGCTAGTCTACCTGTTTCATTTTAAGAACTAACACTTTTTTACCCACAATGAAGACCGCCTCCAGTCGTCAGAAAATCGTGGGCTTTGCTTTTATCCACAAAATCGACCTGGCAAAAAGAAGAACAAAATAATAGAGTGGTAAAAAATGAAATTGACAGTAATACCTCCAAAATTGACGCTCTTCACAAAAGAGGGGTTCTTTCTGATACTGAATATGCTGCTGCAAAAAGCCGCATTGCGATCGAAAATGACCCTCATTTAATAGAACTTGGAATTCTGCACAAAAAAGGTGTTCTCTCAGATGCAGATTACGAAGCCGCAAAAAATCGTATAGTATCTGAACTTGGAGGCTAGTGCGTTAATAAAAAGTAATATATGATTTATACATTTGTAGCATTAGGCGACATGAGTAGTTGATATTTTCCGCTTGCGTAGAGACTCATATTAATCGTCACTTTTCTAAAACTGCGCTACAAAATCATATATTTTATATTGGAGTTGTTGAGATGGAAGCGTTAGGGGCGATGGGTTTTATTTTCGGTATGATGGGGATGGTGGCATTTGTGCGAACACAAAAATTGATTAAAACACTAAAAGAAAATGGCGTTTTAGATAAGGACTATAAGAGCGAGTAGTGGTCAATACAGTCGTCAAAGTGTGCTACGAGTGTGCTATGGAAATAAACTGAAACTTTTTAGAAATTAGTGTATTTTAGCGCCACACATAGGAAAGGAACTGTAAAACTGGCCGTCTCCGGGCACCATTTTCCAAGACCACCCAAGTAAGCAAACACTAACCAAATTCAATTGGTCTACCCATGGTCTACTCCAGAGCCAATTTCTCGCATCTCGCCCAATCACACAGCTTTCAATTGCTCTATCAGGTATCAAAGCCCTATTTGCGTATGACCCGTGGCCAAATTCAATCCAGTTCAAGTAGGCCACCTACTCAACGCCGCTAAATCGTTACAGCTTGACGTAGAGCTACGGGCTTAGCTCCACAATAAGGGCTGAATGGTCCGTGAGTTGATCGCGTGTGCTGTGGTCGTAGTAACTGGCCATACACCGGCTGGCGGCTTCTGTGCCGGCTAAGGCATGGTCAGTTTTACTTGTCCACAAATCATATTGTAGTGGCTACTCGGTTAAGCAAGAGAATTTTTCCTTTTGCCTCTGCGACCAGTTCGCCGTTTTGATTGATGCAACTGGCGCACATGATGGCGATACCACCTTCATGCTTAGGCTTGACGATTTTTTCTTCTATGGTCCAGGTAGTGGTGAGGGTATCCATGGCTCGTACCGGTGCGATAAAACGGCAATTGTGTTCAAGGTAGGCGACTACTGTGCCGGCGAAATAATTCCCCAAAGGGGCTGACATCAATGCCGCCGTTAGTGGGCCGGGAAGGATGCGAGTGCCGAATCGGGTGTTCTTGCTGAACTGCTCGTTTACATGCAGTGGGTTAAAGTCACCGAACATCCCAGCGCCCATCCCAATATGTAATTCTGTTACCGTGAGGCTGGCACCGAAGTGTTCATTTAGGTCGATTTCATCGAAGGCTTTGCCTTGAATATTCATATTAATGCCCTGGTTTTAAGTGAGGTTTAAGATGTTAACTGACGTAGTATGCGGCGGATTACTTTGCCGGTCGTGGTCATGGGTAACTCCTCGATAAAAGCCACTTGTCGCGGGTATTCATGGGCGGCTAGGCGTAACTTCACATGGTTTTGTAATTCTTTGACCAGGGGTTCTGCGCCCTGATAGCCATCATTGAGTACCACAAAGGCTTTCACTATTTGGGTGCATTTTTCGTCGGGTATGCCCACCACGCCGACCATCTTCACCGCTGGGTGTTTGATTAGGCAATCTTCAATTTCACTGGGACCAATGCGGTAGCCACTGCTGGTGATTAGGTCGTCGTCGCGACCCACGAAGCGGATAGAGCCCTTGGGCTGCCGTATGCCGGTATCGCCTGTTAGCAACCAGTCGCCAATGAACTTGTTACGGGTGGCCTCGGGATCATTCCAATAGCCTATGAACATCACCGGGTCTGGCCATTTAACTGCGATATTGCCTAATGTGCCTGTGGGTAAGGGTTTGCCCTTGTCGTCCACAATGGCGACCTGGTGCCCCGGTACTGGGTGGCCCATGATCCCAGGTTCCTGGGGCATGATCGAGGTGCAGTTTGAGACGATCATATTACATTCAGTTTGGCCGTAAAATTCGTTGATGCGCACGCCAAAGCATTGCTTACCCCACTGCAGCAACTCACTGCCCAAAGACTCGCCACCGCTGGCGATGGAGCGTAATTGAGTGTTCCAGCGTTGTTCGGGGTGGTTGACTGTGCGCATCATCTTCAGGGCTGTGGGGGGTAGGAAGACGTTGCGAATGTAGTAATCGGCAATGAGTTTGAAGGCGGCCTCTGGCTCAAATTTGGCGAATCGGTGTGAGACCACGGTGATGCCGTGGTGCCACGCAGGCATTAGCACGTCGTAGAGTCCCCCGATCCAAGCCCAGTCCGCTGGGGTCCAGAAGCGATCTCCCCTTTGGGGCAGGAAGTCATGCGACATCTCCACTCCCGGCAGATGCCCGAGCAAGATGCGGTGACCGTGCAGGGCACCTTTGGGCTGGCCGGTAGTACCAGAGGTATAGATAAGCAGCGCTGGATCGTTTAGAAGGGTTTTCACGGGGAAGAACTGATCACTCTGTTGTTGCCGTTCGGTGTGAAAATCCACACAGTCTCGGTAGGGCCCTTCAATGTTGAAGATGTGACGCAGCTCGGGCAGTTGTTGACGGATGCGGGCCAGTTTGACTGCGCCCTCACCATTGGTGATGATTGCGCGGGCGCCGCTGTTGGTAATTCGGTATGCTAGAGCTTCCTCTTCGAAGAGGCAAAAGAGCGGCACCGCAATGGCTCCCAGCTTATAGATGGCCACATGACCATAGCCGGTTTCAGGCGCTTGGGGCAGCAGGATACCGATACAGTCTCCTTTGCCTAAGCCCCTTGTTTGCAGTAAATTGGCGGTCTGGTTCGACAAGCGCCGAAGGTCGGCGAAGCTATACTCTTGTGACTTCCCGTCTTGGCCTAGGTGAATCAGAGCCAGACGATCTGGGTCCTGCTCGGCCCATTTGTCACACACATCCACGCCTATATTGTACTCCTCAGGCAGTTGCCATACGAAGGAGCGTTCTAGGTCGGTATAGTTTGTAGCTTGGTTTAGCAAATTAAACCTCTGTTGGCATATTTCATTGGTTACCATCAAAACTAGTTTGCCCCAGGCCTTGTTCGCGACGCAAATCGGGAACCGTGGCACCAGCTTCATCGTGGTTCAAAATGGCGATAACCTGGCTATCCGTAAATCGTGTTTATTTCATGTAGATCTCCTTCGTCTAAGGTACGAGAAAATCCTAGCTAAAATTGACCTTAATTCAAGGGGGATTACCTATCTCTTAAGTCTTGAGGTATGACTATGCGAGCATGGTATGTGTTGCCGCTAAGGCGGCCCCCTTTGACCTGGTATTCTGGGTGGTGGCCATTGGTGGCCTGCCCAGAACGACTTCAACGCTCCTAACTTAACAGATCAATAAACGCACTGCCACAAAGGTTTGCTACTAAATAATGCTACAAAACAAAAAAAATATTACTCTAACTATTTGATAAACAAGCTAAAATAAGGTCTTTTTGGTATGTGGTGGCGATGGGGAGCCGAACCTTTCCGTGTAGCCATGTAAACACCGTATCTAAAGGGCTTTAAGGAAAGGTTCGACTCCCCCCGCCTCCACCAAACTCGAGTTTCAAGCGTTATTGTTGTAGTGGTACGTTTTACGAGAAAGCCGATGATATGCGTTTGAATATCAAGTTTGAGTCAAAGTTCTACACGACGGATCTGAGTTTCATGGCGGTAGCGCCATTGCTGTTATTCCTGAATCAGCCACTCTAACAGGTTCTGTTCGCGCTTTTTCTAGCAACACGCAGGACCTTATTGAACAACGCATGGCAGATGTAGCCGAGGGCATTAGCCAGGCCAATGGCGTAAGTTTCGAATTCGACTATCGCCGCAACTATCCTGCCACCATCAACACCCGTGAAGAGTCAGACTTGGCCTATGGCGCCGCTGTCAAAGTGGCCGGCGCCGACACGGTGCTACAGGATTGGCCCCCAGAGATGGGGGCAGAGGATTTTAGTTTCTTTTTGCGGCATGTGCCGGGCTGCTATTTGTTTATCGGCAATGGCACCGAGGGACACAGCAGTTACTCTTTGCATAACCCTCGTTATGATTTTAACGACCAAGTGTTGTCTGCAGGTGCTAGTTTTTGGGTGCAGTTGGTTGAGGACCTGTTGTCCAAAAGCGAATAGGCCCGAGTCTTGTCATTAGCGGCAGGATTAGTTACATGAGGCGGACATTAGGTATCAATTTATCGACAGCTCTATGGGGCAATTGTTGCGTTGATCCTCTTGTATGGATACTCTAACCATCGGCTTTGCTTTAATAATTAAATTTAATTGAGAAAAAACGTTGAATACCAATCTTAAACCTGTGATAGAGATACGCAATTTGCATAAGGCATTTGCCGACCTTGAGGTGCTTAAAGGCGTCGATTTGACCGCCTCCCGTGGTCACGTCGTTAGTCTGATCGGTTCATCAGGGTCCGGCAAATCAACTCTGCTACGTTGTGCCAATTTGCTAGAAGACAGCCAATCTGGGGACATTCTGTTTGAGGGCCAGGCAGTCATTTGGCAGGGCGTTGGTGCCGACCGTCGACCAGCCAACGCAGACCAAGTGCGATTGATGCGCACAAATCTGTCAATGGTGTTTCAACAGTTTAACCTTTGGTCCCATATGACCATTTTGCAAAACGTCATGGAGGCCCCAGTAACGGTGTTGGGGCGAGATAAGGCAGAGGTCGAGACTAAGGCCATGGAATACCTTAATAAAGTGGGCATTGGCGATAAATGTGATGCTTACCCCGCTCAGCTTTCCGGCGGCCAGCAACAGCGTGCCGCCATTGCTCGGGCTTTGTGTATGGAGCCGCGGGCTTTACTGCTGGACGAACCTACCTCTGCCTTGGACCCAGAATTACAACAAGAGGTGGTTAAGGTTATAAAAGACCTGGCGGCGGAACACCGCACCATGATTTTGGTCACCCACGATATGAATTTGGCCCGTGATGTTTCTGATCATGTGGTCTTTTTGCACGAAGGGAAAATCGAAGAGCAGGGAGCTACGGCTGCCGTCTTCGATAGTCCTCAATCGCAACGCCTGCAACAGTTTCTAAGCGCGACTGTGGCGGACAAATAATAAAGCGCTGTATGAGGATTTACTTGTGAAAAAACTGCTATTAACCGCGGCCCTAGTGGCTGCTACCAGCACTGCCTGGGCAGGAGACGTAATACGAATGGGTACCGAAGGTGCCTACCCTCCCTATAACTTTATCAACGATGCCGGCGAAGTCGATGGCATGGAACGGGAACTAGGCGATGAGCTGTGTAAGCGCGCCGGCCTTACCTGTGCATGGGTCACCAACGATTGGGATTCCATTATCCCTAACCTAGTGTCCGGTAACTACGACACTATTATCGCCGGCATGTCCATCACTGATGCCCGCGATGAGGTGATCGACTTTACCGAGGCCTATATTCCGGCCGATCCATCAGGCTATTTGGTGTTGGATGCTGACTTAGACGTAACTAGTGCAGTTATTGCCGTGCAGTCCGCTACCATCCAATCGAGCTTTGTCGCAGAAAAGGGCTGGACCATGGTCGAATTCGCCACCACGGACGACACCATCGCGGCGGTGCTTAATGGCGAAGCCGACGCGGTGCTTGGCGGTCTTGTTTCCATTCGTGAATACGCTAATGATGAACTGGTTGTGTTGGCACGTCAGGAGACTATCGGCGGTGGTGTAGGCATGGGTATCCGAGAATCTAACGGCGACCTGAAAGCCAAGTTCAATAAGGCCATTCAGTCCATGAAGGCAGATGGCACCTTGAATGAACTAATCGTCAAGTGGGAAGTGGGTTACACCTGGTAAGCGCTGGCTAAACCCTTTAACTTGAAACCCTGCCTGAGCCCTACTGGGGCTCAGGCAGACCTATTTATTTGGCTCAATATGTTTGATTTTTGTACCGACCCTGCTGCCGTAGAGGGGACTCAATGGCTTGCCTGTTATCTGACTACAGGCAAGCATATGAACCTCTACTTTTCAGTGTTTACGGTGCTAGCACTATTGGCAGTGACCGCGCCCAGCGCATTGGCATTTGGCTTTGCTGGTGCCACCGCGGCACGCAGCCCCTTACTGCCCCTGCGATGGTTGGGTAAGGGCTATATATCCCTTGTCAGAGGCGTTCCAGATATCGCTTTTTTCTTGTTTTTTGTGATTGCCTTGGATCAAGGTTTTGAATGGTTAAGGCACCAAGCCCTTTGTCCTGATTGGACAGCTCCCATTCGTCAAGGCAATGACTTTGTGGTGTGCCAAGCGGCCAAACTGCCTCTATCCAGCGACCCTCAATGGGTGCACGAAGTATACGGTTTCTCGCTGGCGGTATTAACCTTTGCCATCGTTTTTGGCGCCTTTGCTGCCAATGTTCTGTTTGGCGCCATGACCGCAGTGCCCCACGCCCAAATGGAAACCGCCGCCGCTTACGGAATGAGCCGGCGGCAGGCTTTTTGGCACATTATGATTCCACAAATGTGGCTTTATGCCTTGCCGGGCTTGTCCAACCTATGGGTGGTGCTGATTAAGTCCACCCCACTGTTATTTTTACTAGGCATAGAAGATATTGTTTACTGGGCTAGGGAACTAGGGGGCTTTAAGAGTGCGCGGGTGTCGGCCTACCCCCATGGCGATTGGCGTGTCTGGTATTTCCTCGGCCTGCTAGTTTTTTATCTGGCCTTTACCGTATTGTCGGAAAAAGCCTTAGGGCGCCTCAATAGTCGCTTACAGCGGGGTCAAGCCACGGTAGGCGCTGACGCAACTGGAGGGGCCAGGTCATGAGTTGTTGGCAAACGCTGCAAGAGTATGGCTTGCGCTCATTGGGCCTTGGCGAACGATTGCTGCCAAAGCAAGACATCACTATCTGTGAACAGGCCACCCTGATTGGCTCAGGGATGATTTGGAATGTTTATTTTACGGTTGCGGCCCTATTGGTAGGATTCTTTTTGGCCTGCGCTCTAGCTGTGGGGAAAAATTCCCCCAATCCGTGGCTACATAGGCCTTGTGACGGGTTTATTTTGCTGTTCCGGGGCTCACCCCTGTTTATCCAATTTTTCTTTGGTTACTTTGCGTTTATGGCCCTCAAAAAAGCCGGCCTAGTGACTTGGCTTACCTCGGCCCAGACCGGGGCTCTTGTGGTGCTTATTTGCAATACGGCGGCCTATTCTGCAGAAGTTTTCTATGGTGCCTTGAGGGCCTTGCCAAAAGGGGAAATGGAAGCGGCCGACGCCTATGGATTTAGCGGCATTAAAAAGTTCAGATCGATTGTATGGCCAACGATGTTACGGCTGGCTTGGCCGGCCTATACTAATGAGGCCATTTTTTTGGCTCACGCCACGGTATTGATTTATATGAGCGGTTTCCCAGCCTGGCAGCAGCGCGGTGATGCCCTCTACTACGCCAATTATTTCGCCGACAAGACCTTTAACCCCTTTGTGCCTTACCCCATTATGGCGGTTTACTTCATTATCTTCACTTTAATGATTATTGCCGCCTTTGGCGGGGTTAACCGACGCCTGAACCGTCACCTGCCTGCCGCTCAGAAGAATAAGATCAAGGTGCGGCTTAATCTTATTCGCTAAGCCCATAGTAGCCTACGACTATGTGGTGGTCTCCGCGGCGGCGTATGGCCTGGCCCAGCAACTCCCGAGCGTCGTAGCGATTCGGGTAAGCACAACCTCCATTGCTCAAGCGCAAGCTCATCTGGATAAAACTCAAGTGGAATACGTCTTCACCGACGGCGGCGGGTTACGTATCCCTGCACGCTATGCGGGCAACACTATCATTGAAATCTACCCCGAGTGAGTTAGCCAGGAGCAACACACTAAAATATTACCGGCCTCAGTTACCTGTGGCTCGAGCGAGTAGATCAACGCCTTGCTGATTCCAAAAATGCAGTAGGTCGATAAACACCCAGTTTTCGGCCAATTTATCGCCATCTCGACGGTAGATGTCAATCACTCGCATGTCTCCGCGTTTGCCGGTGGCAGGCATGCCCATAA
This sequence comes from uncultured Oceanospirillaceae bacterium, assembly GCA_965366045.1. Classification (GTDB taxonomy): domain Bacteria; phylum Pseudomonadota; class Gammaproteobacteria; order Pseudomonadales; family Balneatricaceae; genus Njordibacter. The sequence goes on along the minus strand of CBDUDU010000025.1, from coordinate 2,495 downwards.
AGCCGCCTGTAGGCTCTAAACTAAGGTTAGGCCAGCCAAAGAAGCCGCCAAATTTGCCTTCTGCCATGCGGCATATATGGCCGTTAAAAACGCGGTCTTTAAAGCCTGCCCTAAACGGCCCGGAATGTTGTTGCGCATACCGCTCTATAGTGTAGCTGGCGCCAATACCTGTGGGCCCCCACCAAAGCATATCTTCATGCCAACTCAAACGCAACTCGTCTTCTAGAGACAGATCATGGTCCCAATCACCCATCGCATTGATCATATGATTTATAGCGGCTAAGGTCTTTTTTCCAACAGCGCAAAGATAAAGCCGGCGTATTCGATACCCTAATAGCTATGGCTAGCAAGAACCTTTTGGCAATTGGCGACTTTAACACTGGCTCCAACACACTAGACGCCGAAGGTGCAAAGTTTCATTGTGCAGACCAATTTGTACACTTAGCAAACGATACGCTAACCGACCTATGGCGCATCCATAATGGCCAGCAAACACCTGAATTTAGTTGGTATTCACGCGCTGACAATGGATTTAGGATTGACCACGCCTTAGCCGGCCCAGAAGCCACCAGCCGGTGTATGGCTAGCTATTACGACCACAGCACCCGCGACACGCTAACGGACCATTCTGCCCTTATTGTGGAGCTAAGCAAGTAACGTTACGTCATGCTTTAACGTCGCTATAAAGGCCGCTTGGTCGTCGCCAGGCTGTAACGATTTAACGGCCTCAAGTAAGTGATCTATTTGAACTGGGTTAAATTTGGACCATAGGTCATATGCTAGTTTGGCTTTGATATCTGATTGGGTTATTGGCGATTGTGTGACTATTTGCGGACTATTCATGGCTAGTTATTCCTTGGTTACGACATTACTACGGATTGGTTTTTTGGTACCCTAGTTGGTACCCTAAATCTAGCAACCGCGATTGAAGCGCCGTATTTAAAGGGATACAGGAAAAGGTTCGACTCCCCCCATCCCTCCACCACACACCAAAAAGACTTTGTTTTGACTTGTATATCAACAAGTTAGACCAAGGTCTTTTTTCGTTTCGTAGCACGACAAGACCACAAGTCATTGTTTTTGTTATAAATTAATAACTTATAAGCCGACTGATTCGACTCCCCCATCTCCACCACATACGAGATTCAACAAGCACGGTTGAGACTCAATTGTGCAAGCTAGCCGCCGCATGGTACTACCGATTTACGCTCTCGTAGGCGTCAATATGGTGCTCTTTGTCGACTTATTTGTGCGCAACGCCATTCCGCCAGCAGAGATTCCTATTGGCATAGCCACAGGGACACTAGGCGGGCCTTTCTTCTTATGGCTATTAATCCGCAGCTCACGCCTTTTTTATAGCTCAGTTACTAGTTAAATATAGTAAAGCAGAAGAATCCCTGTCAGTAACACGGCCACCCATGCCATCATGGTTTCCGTCGGCCACAGCTGAGCGAAATATCCCTTTGGCTGCTCTTTCTCTCGATCATAGGAGCGATTGATCGCCTTGCTCAAGGTTTGGTGAACCAATTTCGCGACTTTATCCTTGGCACTCACAATGGCGAAGTAGATGGGCACAATGAAGCTTGGTGCCCACCTACGATACAACCAATCCGCATCTAAGTTAGTGGAAGGCAACTCAGGTGGATACAAGTTTTTCATATTCAACCAGACAAACGCCAAGGCGGAGAAGAACAGCAACTGCAGCTGAGTCAGCACATGGGTAATATCGTAAGGCTGGTAGGTGGCTTCCCATGGCAGCAGGGCATAGACCGTGTGCGCAGGGAAGGCGCCGATGGCTATACATAGCCCAGCGGCAATGGCCATGGCAAGCAACATATTATGGGGCGGCTCCGTGGTACGAATACCTGAATCATGAGCAAAGAATGCAAAATAAGGAATTTTAATTCCTGCATGGTGGAACACGCCTGCTGCAGCAAACAACAGCAACAGCCAAACCACATCGTAACCTTGCGCCACGGCGGCACTCATAATCATTGACTTAGACACAAAGCCACTAAATAGCGGAAATGCTGAAATTGAGGCCGCGCCAACAATACATAATATCGTGGTTTTCGGCATACTCTTATACAAGCCACCTAATTCCGAGCCATTGATGCGTCCAGTCATATGCAACACTGCCCCCATGGACATCATCAACAACCCTTTAAATATCACGTCATTAAAGGCGTGAGCCACGGCGCCATTAAGGGCCAATGAGGTACCAATGCCGATACCCACCACCATGAAACCAACTTGGTTGATCAGACTATATGCCAATACCCGGCGCAAGTCGTTTTCAATCACCGCAAAAAAGATGGGGAAACAGGCCATAGTGACACCAATCCACACTAGCAGCTCGGTGCCAGGGAAGCCCCTAGCTAGCGCATACACGGCCACCTTGGTGGTGAAGGAAGCCAAAAAGATAGTCCCTGTAGGGGTGGCCTCTGGGTAAGAATCAGTCAGCCAATTGTGCAGGAATGGAAATGCGCACTTGA
>CBDUDU010000024.1:0-27971 GCA_965366045.1 uncultured Oceanospirillaceae bacterium | reverse complement strand
ATTATACCTAATAATGTTTAGATTCGGTATGCGACAAAGGCCTATTGCAGTTTATACAGACTATTTCGGGAGCAAAGTAGATGCATTACGTAACAATTAACGGTGGTGGCCTAGGCGTGGTTATCAACCATGAACTAATTGACCTACAAACTGCAAGTATCAGCTTAGGGCTCGCTTTGCCGTGTACAGACATGTGGGGGTTAATTGACGCCGGTAGTGAGGCGCAGTTAGAGGTCGAAAATGTGGCACGCCAAGCGCACGAGCGGCGTATTGCTGGCAGTCCCTATGAACCACAAAAAGTCACATCAGCCCTGCCTCACTTGCGTCGAAACGTATTTTGTATTGGTAAAAACTACGCCGATCATGCTGCTGAAATTGCCGATAAAATGGGCATTAGTGCCGATCTTCCTAAATATCCTATTGTATTTAGTAAAGCCACCAACACGCTCATAGGTCCATTGGACACCATTCCTTTACATGCTGGTGTGACTCGAAAAATCGATTACGAAGGTGAGTTGGCGCTAGTGATTGGCAAAGCGGGCGTCAACATTACCAAGCAAGATGCGTGGCAACATATACTGGGTTACGCTTGTTACAACGACGTGTCTGCAAGAGATCTTCAAAAACGCCATGGCCAATGGCACTTGGGTAAATGCCTTGACGGGTTCGGGCCCATGGGCCCCGCCATTACACCGACTTATGGCCAAGCGTTAAGCAACGACACGCGACTAACCTGCAAGGTCAATGGAGAAGTGAGACAAGATGCCACGTTGGCGCAGATGATTTTTGACATACCAACGTTAATAGCAACATTGTCCGCAGGTATTACCCTAGAAGTGGGTGATGTGATAGCAACAGGAACACCGGCAGGTGTAGGTATGGGTTTTAACCCCATGCGCTTTTTGGAGCCAGGTGATGAAGTGGAAGTGGCTATTGATGGTACCTTGCCGCTAACTAACACCTTAGCCAAAACTAAAACCTAAGTGCTAGCTAGTTTGGAGCTATTGCCATGACTCAGCGTATTACTATTAACACGCCTATTGTGTTTTCCGATCCGTTACCGGATAGCGTTGATCTGGTGGTAATTGGGGGTGGCGTAATTGGCATATTCACGGCACTTTATGCGGCCCAAATGGGACAGCGAGTGTTGGTGTGCGAAAAAGGCCGAATTGCAGCTGAGCAATCATCGCGCAATTGGGGATGGATTCGTCAGCACGGTCGCGACGCTGCCGAATTGCCCATTATGATGCAAGCCCTACGCTTGTGGCACCAAACCCACGAGGCAACCCATCAAGCCTGTGGGGTAAAAACCGTTGGGGTTAATTTTCTCGCCTCTAGCGAGGCCGAAGTAGAGCAGCTGCATCTGTGGTTAGACATTGCCAAACAGCATGATTTAGACACCCACCCCCTAAGCCGCAAGCAACTCAATGGACTATTTAGAGGCCACGCAAGCCAGCAGTGGTGTGGAGGCTTAGCCACGCCAAGTGATGCCCGAGGGGAGCCGTGGCAGGCGGTGCCTAAAGTGGCGCAACTGGCCCATGCTCAAGGTGTCATTATCAGAGAAAACTGTGCCGTGCGCGGGTTAGATCTCGCCGCAGGGCAAGTTGTGGGTGTATACACAGAGCAAGGCAGAGTCGCTTGCAGTCAAGTGGTATTGGCAGGTGGGGCTTGGTCGTCTTTAATGGCGCGTAATTTAGGCCTATATTTGCCGCAATTGACAGTGCAGGCATCAGTTGCTCAAACCCAACCCATGGACGCCTTCACCGAAGCCAACAGTGTCGACGAAAGGCTAGCCATTCGGCGTCGAGCTGACGGTGGCTATAGCTTGGCATTGGCTGACTCCCATCGAGTTTATGTGGGCCCAGATGCACTGCGTCATGCCCGTGCTTACCTGCCTTTGCTGGGCAAAAGTTGGCGTCACTTGAGGCTTGCTAGTGTTTCGCCTAAGGGCTTTCCCGATGCTTGGAGTACGCCAAGGCGCTGGGCTGCAGATCAACTATCACCGTTTGAGCAAAACCGGGTGCTGGAACCAAAAACTGATGTAGGCATGGAAAAATTGATGCTAAAGCGGTTTCAGCAGCGCTTCCCTAATATATCGCTGCCGCGCATAAAGGATCGTTGGTCGGGCATGATTGATACCATGCCTGATGTGGTGCCGGTGGTGGACCGAATAGCTGAGGTGCCAGGCCTTATTGTGGCCACTGGCATGAGTGGCCATGGTTTTGGTATTGGCCCAGGCTTTGGCAGAGTGGTTGCGCGCATGGTCAATGAGCGGCTTGCCGAACATGATTTGAGCCGCTTTCGGTACAACCGCTTTAGCGATGGTAGCCAGCTTGAATTAGGCCCATCTCTGTAGAGCGATGCCAGCTGGTGCATAGAGCTCTATTCACTAGCTGATTTTGGTGTGGCTCTTTGTGAGCCCTAGTCTAGGTAGCATTCCAGCGAGTCATCAAGGGCGTCCTTCCACGGAGTATGGTGGGCCGGAGCGGTTTTACCCGTTAAAGCCGATTTATAACCATGGTCACGGAAGGTCATGATGCCCAGTTTTTTATGCTTTTTCCACTGGTAGAAGGCCTGGTTACAGTCTTCCAAATCAATGGCTGGGTAGTCGGTTTTGGCCATCAACTCCATCGTATAGCGGCCCTGGAAGGCAATGGCTTCATAGTCATCAGCACCGGCGTCTTCTTCGGCGCGCCAGTCATCAATATCAGCCTGCATTTCTGGCTGGGTGGGTAATGCCACCCGGCCTAACACCACATCGCGGGCATACCATGCTTGGGCATCAAACATGTTAAAGGTGTACCACTGGTCCTGCATGCCTAAATACATGAGTTTAGGGTTATGCTGCCAAACCACACCGTTGTATAGGTCTACTGGATAGAGGCGGTTGTTGGTTTTTAGCTTGAGGGATTCTTCCATAAATGGAAAGTGATGGATGTAACCCGTACACAGGATAATGGCATCAATCTTTTTGGATGTGCCATCTATAAAGTAAGCGGTGTCTTCGTCGACTCGTTCAAGGGCCGGCACTTCTTGCCAATTGTCGGGCCAGTCGTATCCCATGGGAGCGGTACGGTGCGCCACGGTAATGGTTTTGGCGCCATACTTCCAGCACTGAGAACCAATGTCTTCGGCCGAATATGAGGTGCCCAAAATCAACACATCTTTGTTTTTAAACTCCAAGGCATCACGGAAGTCGTGGGCATGCATGATACGGCCGCCAAAGTGGTTAAAGCCAGGGTATTCAGGCACGTTAGGGGTGGAGAAGTGACCGCTAGACACGATCACATAATCAAACTCTTCTTGATACTGTTTGTTGTTGGGCAGGTCTTCCGCCGTGACCGTAAAGGTGTCTGTCCCTTCGTTGTAAGAGACGTTACGAATAACGTTAGAAAAACGAATGTATTTACGTACATCGGCCTTTTTGACACGACCTTCAATGTAGTCAAACAATACAGCCCGAGGCGGGAAAGACGCAATTTCGCGGCCAAAATGTTCGTCAAACGAGTAGTCTGCAAACTCCAAGCCTTCCTTAGGGCCGTTAGACCAGAGGTAGCGATACATGCTGCCATGTACGGGTTCGCCGTATTGATCTACACCGGTGCGCCAAGAGTAGTTCCATAACCCACCCCAGTTGTCTTGTTTTTCAAAGCACACAATTTCTGGAATTTCCGCACCTTTAGTTTGGGCCGATTGGAAAGCTCGTAGTTGGGCTAAGCCGCTAGGTCCAGCACCGATAATGGCAACACGTTGTTTACTCATAGCACACCTTTGTTATTGATCTGTGGCAACTGAATTAGTTGATTAATCACAGGCTAGCGCAGATGCTCGGCCTTGAGTATTGTGGAAAACCCGTAGCCCGCTCACAGCCTGCCTTTGTGCAGAGCACAACGTACCCAAAGCACTCGCTGCGTTCATGGGGCAGGCCCACGCGGCAATCCATAGCTCTGGGGGTAGAATTACTTCATTGGGATCGCAAAGACTCAGTGCTAAGGTAGGTTTTAACCAACTCTGGCAGGGTTTTTACCGCTAGCTTAGTCATTACATTGGAGCGATGAACTTCCACTGTGCGTTGGCTGATGCTGAGATTAGCAGCGATGACTTTGTTGGCCAACCCGTCTACTACCAACTGTGCCACCTGGCGCTCCCTGGGTGTAAGGCTGGCCAAACGCTGGGTTTGGTTTACGCGGCCCTGATCTAAGGCGAAGGCTTGCTCAACCAAACGTAACAACTGTTGCTCGTCTACGGGTTTGCGTAAATAATCTAACGCCCCATGACGCATAGCCTCGACAGCCATAGGCACAGTGCCATGGCCGGTAATAAACACCAGTGGCAATACACAACCTAAGTGATTGAGGTGCGACTGAAGTTCTAAACCATTCATGCCGGGCATGCGAATGTCGGCAATAATGCAGCCTTGCCAATCGCTTGAGTAGTGGTTTATAAAGTCCTCGGCGTGCTCGAAACAACGGCTATGATACCCGTTGCAGGTGAGCCACAAGCTAATGGCGTCGCGCACGGCCCCATCGTCATCGACGATCAATACCTGAGGCTGGGGCTCTTGGCTGTTCATTAGGTTTGCTTGCTCGGCAATGCCAAATTGAAGCTGAATTCGGCGCCATTTGGGAGCAGGTTATGATAACTTAAGCGACCACCATGGGCTTCGATAATGGCTTTGCCTATGGTCAGGCCTAAACCCATACCCGCGGCATTGTCGGTCTGTTTATTGGAGCTAAAGGCAAGAAAAAGTTTATCAGCCATCTGCGGGTCAATGCCGGTACCTTGATCTGTGACCTGAATCCAGAGTTGCTGATCGACCACTTTGGCGGCCAATATAATGGCGCTGCCACTGTCACATTGATTGATTTTCATCGCCTGCATACCATTACGCAGTAAATTTAGAATTACTTGCTGAATTTGGATGGGATCGCAGGTAATGCTCGGTAGTTCCTGTGGCAGTTTTAACTCAATGGTATAACTTCGAATTTCTGCCTCAATTTCTGCCAAATCTTTGATTTCTTTAAGTAGATTGATTGGGTCGATGCGATCTTGCTGGTGGCTAGTCTGATAACTCATGGCCTGCATACGCTCAATCACCGCGCCTGCACGTAATGACTGTTGAGCCAGCTTCTCGAGTACCTGTTGTAAATGCTCTTGGTTGCCCTGTTGTGCTAACAATTGGGCCGACTTACTGTACATAGCAATGGCTGTGAGCGGCTGATTAATTTCATGGGCAATGGCAGCGGTCATTTCGCCCAAGGTATTAAGCCGCTCCACATGGGCCAGCTGCGCCAGTTGATCGCTGATGGTACGCTGGGCGTCACGTAGGCTAGTTATGTCGGTGATAAAACCCTCAAGCACGGCCGTGCCATCGTCAAGCCAGCCCACCACGCGACCACGTTCCCACACCCATTTATGTGGGCCTGTGCGGGGCACTATGCGGTATTCCAGTTCAAATGGCTGCCCCTTAAGGGCCGCAGATTTCACCTGCCGGTCCACTTCTGCAACATCATGGCGGTGGGTAAAATCGCCCCATAACACTTGCTGACTTTCTAACTGCTGGCTAGTGTAGCCACACAGCGCCTCGCAGCCTTCGCTCACAAAACTCATGGGCCAATGGTCTAAATTAACGCAGCGGTAGGCCATACCCGGTAAGTTTTTAAACAGTGTCTGTAGGCCGTCGTGGGCATCGTCGCTGGTGTTGGTGAGTTGTGTCATGTGGCCCATTGTAAATTTGGTGAAGGTTTGGCGTCTAGGTCTGCCGTGACGATGTGAGACAAATTATCACGTAACCATCGATTGGCCTGATCTTGATCGGCGCTTTTGTGCCAATATAGGTGCAATTCCAATTGTTCTAGCTCAAACGGTAGTTCCAGTATCTTAGCATCATATTGCTGGGCTAAGCGCAAGGGTACGGTTAAGGCCAAATCGGTTCTCATCGCCACTAATGGCGCTACCATGTAATGTTGCACACGTAATTGAATGTTGCGGGTAATGCCCATTGCATTGAGAGCTAGGTCGGTATGACCTCTGCCTTTTTTACGGCTGGAAATATGAATATGTCCCAAGCTTAAATAACGCTCGATAGTGAGCGGATCCCCAGCACAGGGGTGATCCTTACGTAACATACACACATAGCGATCCTTAATCAGCGGTCGATGATACAGTTGAGAATCATTGATTACAGGCGCTTCGATGGCAAGGTCTAGCGTACCAGCAGTGAGCTCTTTGGGCACTTCTTGGCGGTTAGAGTAGTAGCTCGCAAGCTGGATATTGGGTGCAATCTGCTGTAATTGTTGTTGTAAGGAGGGCAATATTAGAGCTTCGGGTAAGTCGTTCATGCTGACTCGAAAGGCCTTTTGGGCGGTGGCAGGTTGGAATTGGTCGCCTTCTTGTACACTAGTATTTAATAGCTGCAGGGCTTCGCGTACGTGCACGATAATATTGTCGGCAACTGGTGTCGGCACCATAGCTTGAGGGGTGCGCACAAACAGTGGGTTGTTAAAGGTTTTGCGCAGCCTAGCTAAGGCATTGCTCACGGCGGGTTGGGTAATGCACAGCACCTGTGCCGCACGAGTCAAATTGCGCTCAGTGTAAATTGCATCAAAAACGATAAACAAATTCAAATCAACATTGTTCAAACGCATGGTAGATTGTCAATGGTTCGTTATTCAGATTATGAATAGGCTACCATTTCTATAATAAATTTCCAATATGTCTAAGGGTTCGATAGGCTGATGTAATTAAGCACTTGGATGAAGCACATGGCAGAACTTTTTTTGGTGCGGCACGGGCAGGCTAGCTTTGGCGCCGATGACTACGATCAGCTGTCTAGTTTGGGCGAGCAGCAGGCATTTTGGCTAGGTCAGTATTTTGCTGATCGCGATATCGAATTTGATAAAATTATTATTGGCACTCAACTGCGGCATCAACAAACGGCCGAGCACCTGTGTCGTGGCTTGGATCATGTGCAGACCTTCGATCAGCATGCCGGACTTAATGAATATGACTTTTATGCCATCACCGAGGCCATGGAACACCAATATCCACAGCTTATGTCGCACGGGAAGGGAGATAAGAGGTCTTATTATAAGGCCTTAAAACAGGCCCTAGAGCTATGGTCAAGCGATCAACTTGATGCGGTGCCCGAGACTTGGCAGAGGTTTATGGCGAGGGTGGCAGATGCCCTACAGTTTATTCAACAATCAAACGCCAAGCGGGTGTTGGTCGTGAGTTCTGGAGGGCCCATCGCTGCCTTAACACATCAGGTGCTTGCGTGCCCTACGGCCACGGCGATTGAATTGAATATGCAAATTCGTAATACCAGTGTATGCCACTATTTCTTTAATCGTGAGTCGATACGACTCGCTAGCTTTAATAACATACCGCACCTCGACCAACCTGATCGCATGGACGCAATTACCTATGGTTGATGTGGGCGAACCATTTAGGGCAATAATAGCAAGGTGAATGATGACAGCTAACAAACTTACTATAGATCTAGCCAAGCTGGTGCCTTACCTAGAGTCTCAAGTCGAAGGCTTTAAAGGCCCTGTAACAGTGAAAAAATTCGCCGACGGTCAATCAAACCCCACCTATTTATTAACCGCGGCCAGCGGCGATTATGTATTGCGGGCAAAACCACCAGGGCAGTTGCTAAAATCGGCCCATGCCGTTGACCGCGAGTACCGAGTGCAACAAGCCTTGGCCACAACCGATGTGCCAGTAGCGCGGGTGTTTCACTTGTGTGAAGACGACGACGTGATTGGCTCTATGTTTTACCTCATGGATTTTGTGTCGGGGCGAATTTTTTGGGACGCGGCTCTGCCGGCCCTAACGGCCTATGAACGTGGATCATTGTTTGATGAGCTAGTTAGTGTGTTGGCGCAAATGCACAATATAAAAGTTGATGAGGTGGGCTTGCAGGAATATGGCCGCTCAAGTGGCTATTTTGAGCGTCAATTAGCGCTCTGGATTAAGCAATATCGTGCCGCAGAAACCCAGCACATTGAGGCCATGGAAAACTTGATGAATTGGCTGTCGGACAATTTACCGCAAGACGATGGTCAAGTGAGTTTAATCCATGGCGACTACCGACTCGACAATGTGATTTTCCAAGATGCCGGCACTAAAGCGTTGGCAGTATTGGACTGGGAGTTGTCTACATTAGGCCACCCACTGGCTGATTTAGCCTATTTTTGTATGTGTTTACGGCTGCCTCCCGGCGGCCTAATCAAAGGTTTGGCAGGCATAGATCGCGTTCAACTAGGCATACCGTCGGAGCCAGAAATTGTTGCACGCTATTGCCAACTTAGGCACCTGCAAGGCATTGACCATTGGCATTTCTATTTGGCGTTTAGCTTCTTTCGTTTGGCCGCCATTTGCCAAGGGGTGATGAAGCGCGCACTAGGCGGCAACGCGTCTAGTGGCAGAGCTGCCGAAGTTGGAAAATTAACCGAGCCTTTAGCCACTATGGCAGTCGAGCTTATTACCGATGCCAACACTATAAAACAAAGGAACCCATGATGGATTTTACTTACTCTCCAAAAGTAGAGGCGCTGTGCCAACAGCTCAAGTGTTTTATGGACGACCATATTGTCCCCCGTATAGGCCAATGGCACAAGGAAGTGAACGCGGGTGTTTACCCCGTGAGTTTTATGGAAGACCTAAAGGTGCGGGCAAAAACAGAAGGTTTATGGAATTTGTTTCTACCTCACCTTAACGCGGGGGAACCAGGTACCGGCTTGTCTAATTTGGAATATGCGCCCTTAGCCGAAATTATGGGTAGTATTAGTTGGGCGTCTGAAGTGTTTAATTGTAATGCACCCGATACAGGCAACATGGAGCTACTACACATATGTGCCACAGCAGCGCAGCGTAAACAGTGGCTTGACCCTCTGCTTAACGGCAGTATTCGCTCGGCATTTGCCATGACCGAGCCCGACGTGGCTTCCTCGGATGCCACTAATATTCAGACATCTATTACCCGCGACGGTGACGACTACGTTATCAACGGGCGCAAGTGGTTTATTACTAATGCTGCGCATCCCAATTGCAAAATATTGATCCTGATGGGCAAAACGGATCCCACGGCTGAAACACATCGTCAGCAAAGTATGATTCTCGTACCCATAGATACCGCAGGCGTAGAGGTGGTGCGTAATATCAATATTATGAATCACCACTCTCCCGAGGGGCATTGCGAAATTGTATTTGGTAACGTGCGAGTGCCTGCCAGCAACTTACTAGGCGAAGAAGGAAGTGGTTTTGCATTAGCTCAGGCGCGTTTGGGGCCGGGCCGCATCCATCACTGCATGCGCTCCATTGGTGCCGCCGAATTAGCGTTAGCCATGATGACTGAGCGTGCGCAACAGCGCAAAGCCTTTGGTAAATACCTGTATGAGCAAGGCGCCGTGGCTGACGGTATTGCGAGGTCGCGCATAGAAATTGAGCAGGCTCGATTGTTAGTACTTAAAACGGCTTGGATGATTGATAGCGTAGGCGCCAAAGCTGCTTGTAAAGAAATCGCCATGATTAAGGCGCTGGTGCCTATGCTCCACACCACGGTCACCGACCGCGCCATGCAAGTGTTTGGTGCTATGGGTATAAGCCCAGATACACCATTGGCCGATCATTGGACCTGGGGCCGGGCGCTACGCTTTGCAGACGGCCCAGACGAAGTGCACCTGCGCTCCATAGCGCGTATGGAAATTAAGCAAGCACAGGCTCAATTTGGCCCAATGGCGGCCTACCTTACGCCACCTAAACGAACATAATCTGCACTCTAAACAGGAATAACAGTATGGCTATTAATCACCTCTCCCTAACGGGAAAAATTGTACTCATCACCGGCGCGTCCAGCGGTCTAGGCAAGCAGTTTGCCTTGTCGATGGCAGAAGCTGGCGCCACCGTCGTGATTGCCGCACGGCGAATGGAACGCTTACAGGCCTTGGCCGCAGACATAGAAAACAAGGGTGGCCGTGCGATGCCGGTGGCCCTAGACGTCACGGACAATGCCAACATTGAGGCCGTGCTTGACGCGGTTGAAATCCAGTTAGGTTGTGTGGATGTGCTGGTTAACAACGCCGGTATTGGCAATACGCAACCCTTTTTAGAGATGAGTGAGGTATCGTGGGACGAGATGATGGATACCAACCTAAAATCAGTCTGGAGACTATCACAAGCCTTTTCCAAACGCCTTATTAAGGCCAAAAAACCAGGCAGTATAGTCAACATCGCTTCTATCCTTGGCCTTAGGGGCGCGCCACAGTTGTGCCATTATGCAACCGCCAAGGCCGGCGTTGTACATCTGACCAAGGTATTAGCCTTAGAGTTAGCGCGCTACCAGATTCGTGTTAACGCCATTGCCCCTGGCTACTTCCTCACTGAAATGAATGAAGACGTGCTGGCAACGGAACAAGGCCAGGCCTACGTAGTTCAAAAAGTGCCTATGCGTCGGCTAGGACAAACCCATGAACTGGTAGGCCCTATGTTGTTACTGGCCAGTGACGCAGGCGCTTTTATGACCGGCGCGGTGCTCCCTGTTGATGGTGGGCATGTGGTTAATTCCTTGTAACAGTGCCTAGCGTTTGTAGCAATGACTGCTAAACTTTAGTTCATACCTAATGGATTAGGAGCTTGGATGCAATGGCAATCACACAATGGCCCGACGCCGAAAGGCCAAGGGAAAGACTGGTTAAATATGGCCCCAAAAGCTTATCAGACGCTGAGCTAGTGGCCATTTCCTTACGCACGGGTTGTGTTGGATTATCGGCGGTGGATGTGGCGCGGCAACTGCTGAGTCGGTTTGGTGGATTACACCAGTTGCTAGACGCCAATATGGACCAATTTTGCCAACAGCAAGGCATCGGCCCAACCAAGTACGTTCAGCTGCAAGCAGTGCGCGAGTTGGGTTTGAGGCTACAACAGCAACAGCTTGAAAGCTTAACCAACCTAGACACTAGCAACAAAGTGAGTACTTACTTACAATGCCAAATAGGGCATTATCAGAGAGAAGTGTTTTGCGTGTTGTTGTTAGACAATCAACACCGATTGTTAGAACTGGTGGAGTTGTTTCAAGGCACTATCGACAGCGCCAGTGTGCATCCGCGAGAGGTGGTTAAGTTGGCACTCGCCAAAAATGCCGCTGCCGTGATTTTGGCCCACAACCACCCTTCTGGAGTAGCCGAACCGAGTGCTAGTGATCGCCTAACCACACAAGCCTTGGTCGATGCCCTCGCCTTAGTTGATATTCGCATCTTGGACCATGTGGTGGTAGGCCGTCATGAGTGGGTATCGTTTGCCGACCGGGGGTTTATGTGAGCCTAATTACCTTGCTTGTGGTTGTTTAATCTGCTAAAGTCCGGCCTCCATATTTCCACCTCCAGAACTTAGGTGTGGATATGGCCGGTACGGAAAATGGCCCACTGGAGGGCTGCTCCGCCTGAGAACTGAGCACAATGCTCACTTCAACACTAAAATAGAGGAAGTTAAAATGTCCAGAGTATGTATGGTTACCGGAAAGCGCCCTGTCGCTGGTAACAATGTGTCACACGCACACAACAAAACACGTCGTCGTTTTTTACCAAACTTGCATTGGCATCGTTTTTGGGTAGAAAGCGAAAACAAATTCGTTCGCCTTCGTGTATCTTCAAAAGGTATGCGTATCATCGACAAGAAAGGTATTGATACCGTACTTGTTGACGTTCGTGCCAACGGCACTAAGGTTTAAGGAGAAGACTCATGCGCGATAAAATTAAGCTGGTTTCCAGCGCCGGTACTGGTCACTTCTACACCACTACAAAGAACAAGCGTACTATGCCTGACAAAATGGAAATGAAGAAGTACGATCCACGCGTCCGTAAGCATGTTATGTACAAAGAAGCTAAGATCAAGTAATTGGTTTTTTGCTTTACCAAGCCGGCCTCTAGCAATAGACGCCGGTTTTTTTTGCACAGGATGTACGGTATGTAGGGTTGACCCACAGCACACTCTGCGGTCACGGGGCCGGCTCTGCCGTCTTTAGTGGCTAGGATTCACCAGCGCCGTGAGTATATGGTCTTCCCAGGTGCCGGCAATATTTAGGTAGGACTTGGCATAGCCTTCTTTTGCAAAACCTAGCCGTTGTAACAGCGCTTCGCTACGAACATTATTGACCATATAAGTCGCCATAACTCGGTGAATATTAAACTCATTAAACATGTAGGCTAAACAGAGCGGCATGAACTCCTGCATTAGGCCTTGGCCTTGGCGCTGGGCATCAATGGAGTAGCCAACAAAACAGGCCTGCATGGGCCCGCGGACTATTTGAGAAAAATCGATGCTGGAGATCATTTGTTGGTTGTGTGGGCAAAACACACCTAGCTTTACTTGTTTGTCGGCATGAAACTCGCCTTCCGCTTCTAGAATACGGTCAAGCATATAGGTGTGTTGGTAAAAATCAGCGCTGCGCAACGGCTCCCATGGGGCAAAGTGCGTGCGATTGCGGTGATAGTAATCGGCCAGTTCGGCAGCATCGTTACTGCTGATAAGGCGAATAAGGCCATTAGGGGTGTTGAGTTCTGGTTTGATTGGCATGGTGTTGACTCATATTGTTATTATTATCGTCTACAGTTCATTATAGTGCAGCTAAGGCTTCTTGCAGGCTTTTTACGCCAATCACTTGCATGCCGTTTAAGTCGTTAGATTTACCCGTGGGCACATTGGCAATGGGTACGATGGCGCGCTTAAAACCATGTTTAGCGGCCTCGCGGATGCGTTCTTGGCCGCTGGGTACTGGGCGTATTTCGCCCGATAAGCCCACTTCACCAAACACCACTAGGTTTTGATCTAAGGCTTGGTCACGCAGGCTAGACACAATGGCCAGTAACATGGCTAAATCCGCCCCTGTTTCGGACACGCGCACACCGCCCACCACGTTAACAAAGACGTCTTGATCGCCCGTGTGTAAGCCACCGTGGCGGTGTAATACCGCCAGCAACATGGTGAGGCGGTTTTGGTCTAGGCCCACGGCAACGCGCCTCGGGTTGTTCATGTGGCTGTCGTCCACTAAGGCTTGTAACTCCACCAATAATGGCCGAGTGCCTTCCCAAATGACCATCACTAGGCTGCCTGCTGCATTACCTTCGGCACGGGACAGGAATATGGAGCTGGGGTTTTTAACCTCTTTAAGACCTTTCTCCATCATGGCAAATACCCCAAGCTCATTGACGGCACCAAAGCGGTTTTTATGGCCACGCAAGGTGCGGTAGCGGCTATCGTTATCACCCTCTAGCTGTAATGAACAATCAATCATGTGCTCCAACACTTTAGGCCCAGCAATGCTGCCGTCTTTAGTCACATGGCCTACAAGCAATAACACGGCATTGGATTGTTTTGCATAACGAATGAGGGCCGCAGCAGATTCGCGCACCTGCGATACACTACCCGGTGCGGAACTGATGTCGGCTAGCTGCACCACCTGAATCGAATCCACGACAATCAATTTGGGCTGAAGTTGGGCACAGGTGGCCAAAATAGCCTCGACGTCGGTTTCTGTGAGCATCTTGAGGTTGGCGGTAGGTAATTCTAAGCGCTGGGCGCGCATGGCCACTTGTTGTAATGACTCTTCTCCGGTGACATAAAGGGCTGGCATTTGTTGCGCTAAGCTACACATTAATTGTAATAACAAGGTGCTTTTTCCGGCCCCAGGGTGGCCTCCAATTAAAATGGCTGAGCCTGCCACTAAACCGCCACCTAAAACGCGGTCGAGCTCGCCAATGCCGGTGCTAAAACGGGGTACCAAGGCAATATCAATGTCACTTAAATCTTGTAACTGTGCAGCTACACCAGCGTAGCCTTTGGCGGCACTGACCCGAGTGGTGGCACTGACGTGACCGCCGGTGGGCGCGATACGAATTTCCTGCAGGCTATTCCAGGTGCCACAATCACCACACTGGCCTTGCCACTTGGCATAATCGGAGCCACATTCGTTGCATACATAGGCGGTCTTGGCTTTGGCCATGATTAAATCCTAAGTGAGTGGGGGGTTAAGCGTTTAACAACAGGGCGGCGTCTTTGGCAAAATAGGTCAAAATGCCATCGGCACCGGCGCGTTTAAAGCCTAATAAAGATTCGAGCATCACGCTGTCTTTGTCTAACCAGCCATTTTGGAAAGCCGCCATGTGCATGGCGTACTCGCCACTCACTTGGTAAGCAAAGGTGGGCACTTGTAGCTCACGCTTAACGCGGCCCACAATGTCCAAATAAGGCATGCCCGGTTTAACCATCACCATGTCGGCACCTTCGGCAAGGTCTAGGGCCACTTCATGCAGCGCTTCGTCGCTGTTGGCTGGGTCCATTTGGTAGCCAAATTTATTGCTTTTGCCTAAGCTGCCAGCAGAGCCTACGGCATCTCTAAACGGGCCGTAATAAGCCGAGGCATATTTGGCGGCATAGGCCATAATACGGGTGTTGATGTGACCAGCCTGTTCAAGTGCGCTGCGAATATTGCCAATGCGGCCATCCATCATGTCCGAAGGCGCTACTACGTCGGCGCCGGCTTGGGCGTGGGATAGGGCTTGTTTGATGAGGATTTCTACGGAGATGTCATTGAGCACATAACCGGTGTCGTCAATAATGCCGTCCTGGCCATGGGTGGTAAAGGGGTCCAGCGCCACGTCGGTAATTACGCCAAGCTCTGGGCAGGCGTCTTTTACGGCTTTAACGGCGCGCTGAGCTAAGCCGTTTGGGCTGTAGGCTTGTTCGGCCATTAATGATTTGGCGGACAAGGGCGTGACTGGGAATAAGGCAATAGCAGGGATACCTAGCTGCACCAGGTGTTTGGCTTCGGCGACTAAAAGATCAATACTCAAGCGCTCTACGCCCGGCATAGAGGCAACCGCTTGGCGCTCGTTAGTGCCTTCGATGACGAACATGGGGTAGATCAGGTCGTCGGTGGTGAGCTGGTTTTCACGCATCAAACGGCGCGAAAAATCATTAAAACGCATACGGCGCATACGGCTGTTAGGAAATTGACGATGGCTAGTTTGAAAGCTCATAGGTGCGCCTTGGTAAGTTATAGGGTCATTGACTCAAGTCGGTCTTGTTGCTCTAGCCACTGTTCTTCACACGCTTCGTGTTGTTCGCTGGCATGGGCTTGTTGGGACAATAAGTCTTTTAGTGTGGCCTTATTCTCGCTTTGATACAAGTTAGGTTGGGCTAATTCGGCTTCTAACAAGTCGAGTTTGGCCTGCCATGTATCGATGTCTTTTTCTAACTTAGCAATCGATTTTTTCAGGGGGCTCAGTTGTTTGCGGTGTTCTGCCTGCTGGCGTTTGAGTTCTTTGCGTTCCAAGGTTGTGAGTAACTCGTTGTTACCGGTCTGTGGTTCGGCACGTTTTGCTTCAATTTTGTTTTTCGCTTGGTCTAGGGCTAAGCTTTGCACTTGGGCTTGGTAAGCCTGCAAGTCACCTTCAAATTCTTTGACTTTTCCATTGGCGACTAGCCAGTACTGGTCTACCACTTGACGCAACAGGTGGCGGTCGTGAGAGATCACCACCAATGCGCCTTCGTATGCCTGTAAGGCCATGGTAAGGGCGTGGCGTGCTTCCAAATCTAAGTGGTTAGTGGGTTCGTCCAGCAATAACAAGTTGGGTTTTTGTAAGGCAATTATAGCCAAGGCCAAGCGCACCTTTTCGCCACCAGAGAAGTGCTTTACCGGCTCAAATACGCGCTCGCCTTGCCAGCCAAAACCGCCTAAGAAGTTACGCAGCTCTTGTTCGCTGGCTTTAGGCTTAAGGCGCTGTAAGTGCAAAATGCCGTTAGCTTCTAAGTCCAAAGCTTCCAACTGATGTTGGGCAAAATAACCCACTTTTAGATGTTCACCTCGGGTGACGCTGCCAGACAAGGGGTTAAGGTCGCCCACCAAAGTTTTGATAAGGCTCGATTTACCCGCACCATTAGGGCCGAGCAAAGCATAACGCGAGTCGTGTAATAGCGTCATGTTGGCGTGCAAGATGGGTTTTTCGTAGCCAATACTCACTTGGTCTAAATCCAACAAGGTGGAGCTGGTGCGCTCAAATTCAGGAAAGCGGAAGGTAAACGGCGAATCGGCATAAGCTGGCGCAATTTTTTCCATACGCTCTAGGGCTTTAACGCGGCCTTGGGCTTGTTTGGCTTTGCTGGCTTTGGCTTTAAAGCGGCGGATAAAACTTTCGATGTGGGCGATTTCGGTTTGTTGCTTGGCGTACATCACTTGCTGTTGCGCCATCCGCTCCGCCTTTTGGCGTTCAAAAGCGGCGTAATTACCACGATAGGAGGTTAGTTTTTTATGGTCTAGGTGCACAATCACCTCAACCACCTGATCTAAAAAGTCACGGTCGTGTGATACCAACAATAAGGTGCCTTGGTATTTTTGCAACCAAGACTCAAGCCACATGGTCGCGTCTAAGTCCAAGTGGTTGGTGGGTTCGTCTAACAGTAATAAATCAGACGGGCACATGAGTGCTTGGGCAAGGTTCAAGCGCACGCGCCAACCGCCAGAAAAACTGCCCACAGGCAGCGACCAATCTTGCTCCGGAAAACCCAAACCCTGCAACAGCTGTTGCGCACGGTTAACCGCCGTATAGCCGCCAGCATGATCGTAATCGGCGTACACATGGGCCAGTGTTTTTTCATCGTGGGCGGCTTCCGCCTTAGTAATGGCCGCTTCGGCTTGGCGCAGGGCCTGATCGCCGTCGAGCACGTGTTCTAAGGTGGTTCGTGCTACACCACCCAATTCTTGCGCCATGTGCGCCATGCGCATGGTCGGCGGCCAGATCAGCTGGCCAGAATCAAGTTGCAACTGGCCTAATAAAAGCTTAAACAAGCTGGTTTTACCGGCGCCATTTCGCCCCACTAAACCATAACGTTGGCCGGAGTGTAGGGTTAGGTTAGCGGCCTCTATGAGGGGCTGGCTGCCTCTTTGTAAGGTGATTTGGTCAAATTTAATCATGGCGGCGGATGATACCACAGGCAACAGTGGCAATCGGAATAAACAAAGGTAAAGAAATGGAAATACTTTTGCTTCGTCAATAAGTCTTATATATGCTATGCCCCACGCTAAATAGAAGCAACGTTTGGCATTAACCCATTATTAAGGAAACTCCATGAAAACCATGATTAGCCGTTTGGCTGTTACCAGTGTTATTGGCCTAGCCGCCACCCCAGCCGCCGCTGAAATTGATTTAGACAATGCCGAACAAAAAGTCAGCTACAGTTTAGGTACTTTAGTGGCTGGCCAGCTAGCTAACGATTTTGACAACCTCAACTTAGAAGCCTTTGTAGAAGGTTTTAATGCCAGTTATTTAGGTCAAAAAACCTTAGTCAATCAGCAAGAGGCGGTGTCTTCTGTGCAGGCATACCAGCAAAAAGCGGCGTCTGCTAAGTTTGAAGGCGCGTTAAATGACAGTGAAGCCTACTTGGCTGAAAATGCACAGAACGAAGGTGTTCAAGTGACGAAGACTGGCCTGCAGTACCAGATTTTGTCGGAAGGCGACGGCGCAATGCCAGCCGCAACGGATACTGTGACAGTGCACTACCATGGTACCACCATGGACGGCCAAGTGTTTGATAGCTCTGTTGATCGTGGTGAGCCCGCACAATTTCCGTTAAACGGTGTGATTGCAGGTTGGACCGAAGGCGTACAACTAATGCGTGTAGGTTCTAAGTTCAAGTTCTTTATTCACCCAGACCTAGCTTACGGCACTCAAGGTGCTGGCCAGATGATTGGGCCCAACGATGCGCTTATATTTGAAGTTGAACTGATTAAAATCGGTCAATAAGCTAGTTTTTTTGCCAAAACACTAAAATAAGTGAAAAAACAAGCAAAACTCAGAATTCTTCCTAGATCTATGCGTGTATCTTACACGTGAAGGAGCGTTGTTAGCTTAGTAGCTTGCTATTTAGGCCGACAGGGAAGGACATGGAGTCTACAGGATGTACTAGCGTCTAGGATGGACGCCTCGAATTTGGTGGGATCACCATTTAAAAAAACCGGCCTAGGCCGGTTTTTTTATGTCTGCTATTTAACGTCCGTTTATAGGAAGTTAAATACCAATACCATTACCGCAGTAAGGGCTAAAGAGCTGTGAATTACGCCCTTAACAGTAGTCAACGGACCCTGCTTACCAACAATTGCGTTAGCTTCTAATGCCGCAATAAGCACTAGCATAACGATCATTGACGTAGCGCTCCAATCAACCGCCGCCCAGCCGCCCATGCCACCGTGGCCAGAAGCCAACATACAAAATGCCATAGGAGCTGCAAACAAAACGTTGTGGCGTGAAGCCAACAAAGCTTTAGCGCCAGCTGCAGGGCCATCGCCTTCAGCCATGCCTAGAGCAATCTTTTGGTTAGGCCAGATAATTAACCAAACGTTTAAGAACATTAAGGTACCTAACAAAGAGCCGATCCAGATGTAGTTGCTTACCGCTGAAGGTACGGTGAATAGCATGATCGCGCCTGTTAGGAAGGTGCCCATAGCGCCCCAACGGAACCACCACAGTGCACTAGGTGCTAGCTTGGCTTTAGCGTCGGCTAAGCCTTCTGCACTGGCTTGCTTAAAGTAGCCGCCTTGTACAAAGTTAAAGTAGAACAACATGCCAATCCAGGTAATGCCGAATAGCAGGTGTGACCAACGGAATAAGAATCCTAAGAATTCCATAGTGTGCCTCTCATCTGAGTTATTGTGATTAAGGGTGATGGCCGCCATTGTACAATCAAAGCTGCGGCCATTCCTAGTGTTTTTACTGATCGTCTAAGAAACGTTCAGCGTCCAATGCAGCCATACAACCGGTGCCTGCAGATGTGATAGCCTGACGGTAAATGTGGTCCATCACGTCACCGGCGGCAAATACACCTTCAATGCTGGTTTGGGTGGCGTTGCCTTGAGTGCCGCTTTGCACTTTAAGGTAGCCGTCTTTCATTTCTAGCTGACCTTCAAATAACCCAGTGTTTGGGGTGTGGCCAATGGCAATAAACACGCCATCAACGTCTAAATCTTTGGTGCTGCCATCTAAACTGCTCTTAATGCGCATGCCAGTCACGCCCATGTCGTCACCTAGTACTTCATCAAGATTCTGATTCCACTCCACCTTCACGTTGCCATTTTCTACCTTGTCCATCAGGCGGTCTGCCAAAATCTTTTCGCTGCGAAACTTTTCGCGACGGTGTACCACAGTCACTTCAGCCGCAATGTTGCTTAGGTAAAGAGCCTCTTCAACGGCGGTATTACCACCGCCAATGACGGCGACTTTTTTATTGCGGTAAAAGAAGCCATCACAAGTTGCACAAGCAGAAACACCTTTGCCTTGGAAGGCCGTTTCGCTGTCTAAACCCAAGTAACGGGCGCTGGCGCCGGTACAAATAATTAATGCATCACAGGTGTAGTGGGTGCCTTGGCCAGACAGTTTAAAAGGTCGCTCACTCAAATCGACAGCATCAATTTGGTCAAAAATAATCTCGGTTTCAAAGCGTTCAGCATGGGCTTTCATGCGCTCCATTAGCGCGGGACCTTGTAAGCCTTCTACGTCGCCAGGCCAGTTATCCACTTCGGTGGTGGTGGTGAGCTGGCCACCCATTTGCATGCCGGTAATCAACACTGGGTTTAGGTTGGCGCGGGCGGCGTAAACAGCGGCGGTGTAGCCCGCAGGGCCAGAACCTAAAATTAATAACTTGCAGTGCTTTACTTCGCTCATGGAGAGTCCTATATAATGATATGGTATGGCTAAAATATGCGCCTGACTTTAGCATAATTCAAGAGCTAGAGCAGGCAATTTATGTCATCAATCAGTGAAATACAGGGTCATCAGTATGGGTAATAAACTCGACAAAATCAGTGATGTTAAGGTGAGGTTGGATAAGTGGTTATGGGCCGCACGCTTTTTTAGAACTCGCGCCTTGGCTAAGCAGGCCATAGAAGGCGGCAAGGTGCATTATCAAGGCGTTAAAGGAAAATGTAGTCGGGTAGTGGAGTTGCATGCGCAAATGACCATTCGCCAAGGTTTTGAGGAAAAAACAATTACTGTTCAGGGCCTATCGGCCAGTCGCCGTGGAGCCCCCCAAGCCGCCTTAATGTATACCGAGACTGCGGCCAGTGAAAAAGCCCGTACTGACCTAGTGGCTGGCCGTAAAGCCATGGGCCAAACCAGCATTTCTGAAGGCCGCCCTACTAAAAAGCAACGTCGAGACCAAACGCGGTTTGAGCAAAATCAGTTATAGCTTACAATAGGCCCAGCAACAGATCATCGTTGAATCACCACCCCATAGATTAGGCCAATGACCATAATGACTAAAGACTTAATGCAGGGATTCATGTTTAGCGACATGGATATTCGCGGCGTACACCTAAGGCTAGATCAAGGTGTAGACTCCCTACTGCAACAACAAAATTACCCAGCCCCCATTACCAACTTACTGACCGAAATGTTCATCGTTTCTTGTTTACTTAGTGCAAACTTAAAGCTGCGAGGGCGCTTGAGTGTGCAGATTCGTGGTGAAGGTTCTATCAAAATGATGATGGCAGAGTGCCGCCAGACCAGTGATGATGCAGATCAGCCGTTTCGAGTGAAAGGGTTGGCTCAATTTGACGAGACCATTGACGCCACAGCCAGTTTTGTAGACTTGGCGGCACAAGGTCGCCTAATTATTACTATAGAGCCAGAGCAAGGCCAGCGCTATCAAGGCATTGTAGCGATGGACGAGACAAGTTTGGCGGGCTGTATAGAAAGCTATTTTTATCAATCGGAGCAACTGCCTACGCACATCCAGTTAGTCAGTAGTGCCCAAGGCATCGCTGGTTTTATGCTGCAGCGCCTACCCAATACCATCACCGACGAAAGCCAAGCAGATTTAGATTGGGAGTTGGTGCATGCTCTGGCCGCTACCCTCACCGCCGAGGAATTGAGCCAATTGCCGGCCGAACAAGTATTGCACCGATTATTTCACGAACAGCAAGTAAAAGTGTTTAACCCCAGGCCTGTAGAGCATCAATGTGACTGTAGCCGAGAGCGCTGTGGCATGGCAATTATGGGCTTGGGTAAGTCTGAGGTAGAAGCCATGTTACAGGAACAGGATGCTATTGTTATAGACTGTCATTTTTGTAACAGTCACTACAGTTTTGACAAAGTTGATTGCTACTTACTGCTCGAACCCTCGTCAAGCGTTGAAGACGTGGGCCCCTCGATTCATTAGGCCGCGTTATTAGTGAAATCAATGGGCCCTATTTTGGCTTTTTGATCACCGTTCTGGCATAATCCAGCCTCAATTTTCGCTGCAAGGCGTAGGCCCGACGACGCTTCCATTTACATTGGCTGGAAGCTTTTCATTTTCAAAGGTATTGATACATGAACGCTGCTGATACTGGCACCACATTCACCCAACTTTCTCCTGCTAGCTTGATCCAAAAGGCCATAGCTAACGGCGAAGGTACTTTGGCCAACACTGGCGCACTTAATGTAATTACCGGTGCGCGCACAGGTCGTTCTCCGTTGGACCGTTTTGTAGTACAAGAACCTAGCACTTCAAACGACATCGAGTGGGGCGCAGTAAACCGTCCTGTTGCTCCTGAAGTATTTAATGCCTTGTGGGATCGTGTAGAAGCTTCATTAGTAGGCCAAGACAAGTATGTTGCTAGCGTCCACGTAGGTGCAGATCGCGACCATTACATCCCCATCCAAATGACCACACAAACGGCTTGGCAGAACTTGTTTGGCCAAAACCTATTCATCGTACCTACAGAATACAACCCAGTAGGCAAAGATGAATGGCAGATTTTAAACGTCGCTAACTTTGAGTGTCAGCCAGAACGTGACGGCACTAACAGCGATGGCTGTGTAATGATTAACTTTGCCGAGCGTAAAGTTATGCTTGCGGGCATGCGTTACGCCGGCGAAATGAAAAAAGCCATGTTCTCGGTACAGAACTTCTTGTTGCCTGCTACAGACGTATTACCAATGCACTGCTCTGCAAACGTAGGCGATGACGGCAAAACCACATTGTTCTTTGGTTTGTCTGGCACCGGCAAAACCACCCTTTCTGCAGACCCAGATCGCTACCTCATTGGTGACGACGAGCACGGCTGGGGCAAGGGCGTGGTATTTAACATTGAAGGCGGTTGCTACGCTAAGACTATTAACCTTAGCAAGAAGAATGAGCCTATCATTTGGGATGCCATTCGTTTTGGCGCTATCGTCGAAAACGTATGGTTAGACGAAGACAGCAAAGAAGCCGACTACGACAATACCGAGATCACCGAAAACGGCCGTTGTGCGTATCCTTTAGAGCATATCGAAAAACGCACCAAGAAAAACTTGGCAGGCGAGCCAGAAGCTATCATCTTCTTAACTTGTGACCTAACTGGCGTATTGCCTCCTGTGTCTATCTTGTCTAAAGAAGCTGCTGCTTACCACTTTCTAAGTGGCTACACAGCCTTGGTAGGTTCTACTGAAATGGGCTCTAGCGCCGCTATTCGTTCTACTTTCTCTACCTGTTTTGGCGCGCCATTCTTTCCCCGTCCTGCAGGCGTATACGCCGAGTTGTTGATGAAGCGTGTTGAAGAGTTTGGCAGTAAGGTTTACCTAGTTAACACAGGCTGGACTGGTGGTGCGTATGGTACTGGCAAGCGTTTTAGTATTCCTACTACCCGTGCCATTATTGCAGCCATTCAAAGCGGCAACATTGCAGAGTCTGTAACTCAGCACTTAGATGGCCTTAACGTTGATATCCCAACCATTTTGGAAGGCGTAGACAGCTACTTGCTTAACCCACGTAACACTTGGCAAGACAAAAGTGCATACGACGCAGAAGCAGCCACTCTAATTGGCAAGTTTAACGAAAACTTCAAACGCTTCAACGTTTCAGATGACATCGTTAACGCTGGCCCACAACAAAGCTAAACTCGTCTGGTTGCAGCAAAACTTTTAAAAAGGCTCCTAACGGGGCCTTTTGTGTATGTGTATATCAGGCACCCTTTAAAAAACAGCATTTGGCTCCATAACAGAAGGCTAAGCTGCTGATAAGAAAAAGGAATCCCCAATCGTGATCTCCCAACAAGTTGCCACCGAACTGGCCGTGCAAACCTGGCAGGTGGACGCCGCCATAAAATTGCTCGACGAAGGTTCTACCGTGCCTTTTATTGCGCGTTACCGTAAAGAAGTCACCGGTGTATTGGACGATACTCAGTTGCGCACACTAGAAGACCGCCTAGGTTATCTGCGTGAGCTTAATGCCCGCCGCCAGAGCATACTGGAGAGTATTACTAAGCAGCAAAAACTCACGCCGCAGCTCGCCGCTTCGATTAACGCTGCAGACAGCAAAACAAGGCTCGAAGACCTGTACCTGCCCTACAAAACCAAGCGCCGTACGAAGGCTCAAATTGCCATTGAAGCGGGCTTACAACCATTGGCAGACGCGCTCTATCAAGACCCTAATTTAGTGCCCGAAGAAAGCGCACAAGCCTTTCTCAACGCCCAAGCTAATATCGACACCATTAAGGATGCTTTGGATGGCGCTAAACAGATTTTGATGGAGCGTTTTAGTTTGGCGGCAGACTTGTTAGAAGCGCTGCGAGTGATGGGCTGGCAAGAAGCTAAGTGGCAGGTGCAGGTGGCTGAAGGCAAGCAGCAAGAAGCGGCTAAATTCCAAGACTATTTTGACTTCCAAGAAGCGCTCAACACCATTCCATCGCACCGTGCTTTGGCTATATTGCGGGGCCGAAACGAAGGCTTTTTGCAAGCCACTATGGCGTGGTCGGTCAATGAACACTTGCCGTTTGAATCTAAGGTCGCAGCCTATTGGTTGATCAAGGACCAGGGCAGGCCAGCCGATAGTTGGCTCAATGAGGTGGTGCGCTGGACCTGGCGAGTCAAGTTGGCCAGCCAATTAGAAACAGCCTTGGTCACGCGAGTTAGAGAAGCCTCCGAAGAAAATGCGATTGGGGTGTTTGCTAACAACCTAAAAGATTTACTGTTGGCGGCCCCGGCTGGTGACAAGATTACCCTAGGACTCGATCCAGGATTACGCACAGGCGTTAAAGCGGTGGTGGTTGATGCCACTGGTAAGTTGTTGGCTAGCGAAACGATCTTCCCCCATGTGCCTCACAAAAAGTGGCAGGCCGCCTTGGAGTTATTAGTCCACTGGTGCCAAACCTACCATATTGCCTTGGTGGCGATCGGCAATGGCACTGGTTCACGGGAGACCGACAAGTTGGTCAAAGAAGTGCAAGCGCGCTTAGGCGACAACCCATTACAACGCATTATTGTAAGTGAAGCTGGGGCCTCAATTTATTCGGCCTCGACCCTTGCTGCAGCAGAATTCCCCGACCTAGACGTGAGCTACCGTGGCGCGGTGTCGATCGCACGACGGTTGCAGGATCCGTTGGCCGAGTTAGTTAAAATTGAGCCCAAAGCCATTGGTGTCGGTCAATACCAACATGACGTCAGTCAAGTGCAGCTTACCCGCCGCTTGGATAACGTAGTGGAAGACTGTGTAAACAATGTGGGTGTAGACCTTAATACGGCATCAGCGCCCTTGTTGCAGCGAGTGGCGGGCCTGAATAAAACGATGGCCGAAAATATTGTGTTGCATCGAGAGCTGAATGGCGCCTTTGCTAACCGCAAACAATTACTTAAGGTGGCTCGTTTGGGTGCCAAGGCATTTGAGCAGGCGGCAGGGTTTTTACGTATTCGTGGCGGTGACAATCCGTTAGATGGCACCGCGGTGCATCCTGAAGCCTATGGCTTGGTTGATCAGTTAGCCGGGCAATTAAAACTTCAGGTCAGCCAATTGATTGGCAGTGATCAAATCAAACAAATTCGAGTAAGCCAGCTACAAAACGAGAGTTTTGGTGAGCAAACGGTACAAGATTTATTGGCCGAATTACAAAAGCCGGGGCGAGATCCGCGGCCAGAATTTCGGATGGCAAAACTGACCGATGGCGTCGAAAGCATCAAGGATTTAAGCCTAGGCGCGATAATGGAAGGCACTATTAGTAACGTGACTAATTTTGGCGCGTTTGTCGATTTAGGCGTACATCAAGACGGTTTGGTACATATTTCCGCATTATCGAAGCAGTTTGTAAAAGATCCACACTCGGTAGTGAAAGCTGGCGACATTGTTAAAGTAAAAATAATGCAGGTGGACGTGGCGCGTAAGCGCATCGGTTTAAGCATGCGCCTGGATGATGAATTACCCACCGAAGACGATAACCCTACATCGGTTAGAGCGAGTAAAAAAACGCAGCTTAAACCGGTAGCAAAAATGGCGATGGGTAGCATGGCGCAAAAGCTCAAAGAAGCCCAAACACGGGCTAAAGGTCGTTCCTAAGTTGGGGCGTTAATGCAACGTAAAGGTCGTGCAAAGGCCTCACATTTAATCTAAATTAGACTACACTTCGTATTGATCTATACAGCGACAATACACAGATAAACTGGAGCGGCAGATGCCCACTCAATTACAGCAGCGATTACTTAAAATCCAGCAATCACCGGTAGCCGCTACCTTAGCGACTTTACAGTGCGGTATTGAAAAAGAAGGCCTGCGGGTGGGTTTAGGCGGGCGTATTAGCCATGCCAATCACCCTGCGACCTTAGGTTCGGCCCTAACCCACGGCAGTATCACCACCGACTATTCTGAAGCTTTGTTGGAATACATTACTCCTGTGTTTTCTGCGCCAGAACCCGCCTTAGATTACATGCAGCAATTACACAGCTATAGCGCCAGCCACCTACAAACCGTGGGAGAATATGTTTGGCCGGCCAGTATGCCGTGTTATTTAGATGGCGAAGACGATATTCGTATTGCTGAGTTTGGCAGTTCCAATATTGGTAAACTTAAGCATACCTATCGTGTGGGTTTAGCCTGGCGCTATGGCAAAATTATGCAATCCATTGCCGGCTTACATTTCAACTTCTCGCCTACCGACGAATTTTGGCCTGTCTATCAGCAGCTATTAGCTGATCAGCAGAGCCTGTGCGATTTTCGCTCCAGCCAATATTTTGGTTTGATCCGCAACTTCCGTCGCCACTCATGGGTATTGCTGTACCTGTTTGGTGCGTCACCCGCACTGGATGGTAGTTTTGTTAAAGGTCGCGATATTGATCTAGAAAAAGGTCCTGGCGATAGCCTAGTTGGCCCTTATGCCACCTCTTTACGCATGAGCGATTTGGGGTATAGCAACAAGGTTCAGTCGGTATTGAATTTGTGTTTTAACGACTTGGAAAACTATGCCAAGTCGCTGGAACACGCCATATCCACGTCGCTGAGCCAGTATGAAAAACTAGGTGTTAAAGTAGACGGTGAATATCGCCAGTTGAATACCAATTTATTACAAATTGAAAATGAATATTATAGTGACATCCGTCCCAAGCGGGTCGCACGCTCGGGCCAAAAGCCGGTGCATGCGTTAAAAGAAAGTGGCGTGGAATATGTTGAGGTACGCAATATAGACCTTAATCCATTTTTGCCGTTAGGCATTGATGCCGAACAAAGCCAGTTTATTAATGCCTTTTTGGTGTGGTGCTTAGTTGCAGAAAGCCCAATCATTAGCGCACAAGAATGTGACATGATATCCAACAACCAGGCTACGGTAGTGCGCCGTGGTCGACAGCCTGACCTTATGTTGCAAACCAGTAAGGGTGAGCAAAGCCTAAAGTCCATGGGGTTATCGATTATCGCTAATTTGCGTCAAGTGGTGGTAGTGATGCCTAATGCGGAAGCCGTAATGGCGTCGCTAGAGACCATGGAAAAGCGCTTAGAGAATGTGGCTTTAACACCGTCGGCGCAAGTCTTGGCGGCCATGGCCAACAAAAACATCTCGCACCAAGAGCTGGCCTTTGAGTTAGCCCAACAACACCAAAATTACCATTTGCAGCAGCCACTCACCTTAGAACGACGTCAGCAGCTCCATCAACAAGCTAAGGATTCCACCGCCTCCCAGCAGCGTATAGAAGCGGAACAAACCGAACCGTTTGATGATTTTTTGGCGGCATACCTTGAGCAATAGGTTAGTTGGTTAGGAAGATCACTGCGCTGCCCGTTACCACAAGGGCAGCACCAAACCATGCGCCTCGGCTGGGGCGTTGACCGGTGATAAACCAGACCACGGGCAACACGAGTACTGGAGTAATGGCAGATAGAGTCATAACAATGCCCACTTCCCCTACGCCTAAGGCATAAACCACCAACGTCATACCCAACACCAAGCCTAAGGTGGCGCTGGTAATGGTGCGCCAAATAAAAGCCGGTGTAGGCGCTGCATTGGCTTTAGCCCATGTCAAGGGCAGGGCCCGCACAAGCAGTAACACCACGGCGGCAAACCCCACACGAATGGCAGAGGCAGCAATGGGGTCTGCACCGGCTAGTAGCACCGGTTTAGCCATGACTGCGCCAGCCGCTTGACCAAAGGCCGCCACTAAACCCAGAGCAATTCCTAAGCCCAAGTGTCCGGTGACTTGCTCAAGCTTGTGACCCGCATCGGCTTTACGGCCCCACCACACTGCGTTGACAACGCCGAATAATATTAAGCCGCAGCCCAGCAGTATGTTGGTGCTGAGCGTTTCGCCTAACCATAAAAAACCAAGGCCTGCAGCCATGGGTGCGCTGGAGGCAAATAACACCGAGTTGCGTCGTGGCCCAATACGCTTGAGTGCTTGCATAAGGGCGGTATCGCCAATGACGATACCCACTAAGCTGGAGCCAATGAGTGTGAGCATAGAGTTGTCTGGCAAGCTTTGCCATAACCCTAATAGGCTGCTGATAGCGATTAATACTAGGCCAGCAAATACCACCCGATAGCGATTAAACGCCACCGCGCCAAAGTGATGCACCCCTGGCGCAGCAAGGATCGCAGTAAAGGTCCAACAGGCAGCAGCACCTAAAGCGGCTAATTCGGCAACAGGTAAATTACTCATGTCAGTCCTTGATCATGCATTGTATAAACAGGAGCCAAGAATAGC
>CBDUDU010000023.1:0-30768 GCA_965366045.1 uncultured Oceanospirillaceae bacterium | reverse complement strand
AACTGCATGGCCAGGCCGCCTTTACCATCGGGCACAGACATGGCAATAGGGTTAGTGCCTAATACCGCTTTGGTGCCGCCTGGAGGTGAAACGCAGGCCTTGGCGTTGGTCATGCCAATGGCAATAAAACCCGCACGGGCGATTTGTTCGGTGAAGTAACCCATAGAGGTGCAGGTGTGTGAATGGCAAATGGCTAAGGTGGCAACGCCATTGGTTTTTGCTGCAGTAAGGGCAGTATCAAGGCCGCGAGAAAATGCAGCTTGGGCAAAACCAAGCTTGGCATCTACCATTATGCTGGCAGGTTTGGGTTGGCTTACTTGCGGTTCAACATTGCCTTTTACCCGACCTACGCGTAGCTGATTGCAGTAGCTGTCGAGATAGAATAAACCACAAATACGATTGCCATGCGCTTCTGCTACACGTACAGCGTGAGCAACCGAATCGGCAATCCAAGGCGCTGCGCCATGGGCGACTAGGGCTTTGGAAGTGGTGGATTGTATGGTGTCTAGGTCGACGCTGATAGTGGCCATGACGGTCTCATTTATAATAATAATTTAGGCTCTAATTTTATGTTGCTTTGCCTGCCTGGGTAAAGTAAAACTATGGCTTAACACACAATTATTAGGTCAATTGATGGGTCAGACTATCTCAGAACAGCGTCTATTACTGCGGCCCTTTACGCTGGCAGATTCCAGTGTGGTACAGCGCTTGGCAAGTGATGCAAAGGTGGCGAAAATGGCAGGCAACTTGCCTTACCCCTACCCCGAAGGCGGCGCCAAAGCCTGGATCGGAACGCATGCGCAGCAGCACCGCGTGGGCACCGCCATTATTCGTGCCATGGTGAGGCAGGAGGATGATCAATGTGTGGGTGCGATTAGTTTGGGTCAAATCCCTCGTGGTCTGAATGCGCAGGGTAATTTAGGTTACTGGGTGGGTGTGCCATATTGGAATAAGGGCTACTGCGCCGAAGCAGGTAAACTGATGCTGCAATTGGCTGCCCGAGAGTACCACATACAGAAGGTGTTAGCGGCTCACCGCATAGATAACCCCGCATCAGGTAGGGTGCTGGAAAAACTAGGTTTTGATGAGCTGGAGCCCCAGCGGATGACCAACCTGTCTGGCGAGTTTTTATTTCGCTGTTATCAAAAATTGCTATAGGTTTTTGTCACAGGCAATAAAAAAGGGCGCCGTATAGGCACCCTTTTTAAATATCGCCCGCGCCTTAGTGGCGACGGCCTCCGTCGTTACGGCTGTCTTTGCGATTATGTGGGCGATCACCACCACGGTTAGGTGGTCCTTTACGCTTTGGTCGTGGAGACTTAGTACCAGGAACAAAGTCGTCGGCAGCGCCTTGAGACTGAATATTCAGCGGTTGGTTACGTACGCGCACTTTCTTAAGTAGCTGCAACATTTCTGCTGGCATGCCTGCAGGCAGGTCTACGGTAGAATGGTCGTCAAGCAAGTTGATACGTCCAATGTAAGCACTGCTTAGGTCAGCTTCGTTAGCAATGGCGCCAACAATGTCTCCGGGCTTAACCTGGTGGTCATGGCCCACTTCAATACGGAAACGTTCCATGGCGATAGATTCGC
Source organism: uncultured Oceanospirillaceae bacterium (assembly GCA_965366045.1). GTDB lineage: Bacteria > Pseudomonadota > Gammaproteobacteria > Pseudomonadales > Balneatricaceae > Njordibacter. Next base: position 29,178 of record CBDUDU010000023.1, on the reverse strand, counting down.
CAGTGAAGGTTTCTTCTTTACGTTCTTTGCGACGTGGGCGATCGCCATCACCAAAGCCAGGTGTTGCATCGCGTGAATCACGACGTTCAGGCTTGCGTGGTTCTTCCATCACTAACGGGCGGTCTTGCTGAGCCATAAAGGCCAAGGCTGCAGCCACTTGCTCGGGGGCGATTTCTCGTTCCTTCACAAAAGCTTCAACTAGGTCGCTGTAGATGCTTAGGTCAGACTGCTCAAGGGCTTTGTCGATGCTGGCTTTAAATTGGTCGATACGACGTGTTTGTACTTGCTCACGGCTAGGTAATTCCATTGGCGTAATGGTCTGGCGTGTGGCTTTTTCGATAGAGCGAAGCATGTTGCGCTCACGTGGCGCTACAAACAAAATGGCGCTACCGGTACGGCCAGCACGGCCAGTACGGCCAATACGGTGAACGTAAGCTTCGGTGTCGTATGGAATGTCGTAGTTAATCACGTGGCTTACGCGAGCAACGTCGATTCCGCGGGCGGCTACGTCTGTAGCTACTACAATATCAATTTTGCTTTTCTTAAGGTGCTCAATGGTGCGCTCACGCAATTGCTGAGACATGTCACCGTTGATTGCCGAAGCACGATGGCCGCGCGCTTCTAGCTTTTCGGCCAGTTCAACAGTTAAGGTTTTGGTGCGTACAAATACGATAACGCCATCAAAATCTTCTGCTTCTAAGATGCGCGTCATGGCGTCTAGCTTATTGGTACCAACGGCTTTCCAATAACGCTGAGTGACGCTGTCTACTGTAGCTGTTTTAGCTTCAATTTTAATTTCTTCTGGGTTGTTAAGGTAAGTGTTTGCAACCTTACGAATAACAGCCGGCATGGTGGCTGAGAAGAGTGCAACTTGGCGTTCTGCTGGAGTGTGGTCCAAAATCCAAGTCACGTCGTCGATAAAGCCCATACGTAACATTTCGTCGGCTTCGTCCAAAACAACGGTTTTTAGCTTGTCCAGCTTTAAGGTGCCACGACGCAAGTGATCCATCACTCGGCCTGGGGTGCCAACAACCACATGTACGCCGCGTTGTAGCTGACGCAACTGGCCGCTCATGCTACTGCCGCCGTAGATAGGCAATACGTGGAAACCGCGCATGTCGCTAGCGTAGTTTTGGAAGGCTTCGGCAACCTGAATAGCAAGCTCACGAGTTGGAGCCAGTACCAGTACCTGAGGTGCTTCTACTTTTAAGTCGATGTTCGATAGCGCAGGTAGTGCAAAGGCTGCCGTTTTACCGGTACCGGTTTGTGCAGTACCTAAAATGTCTCTGCCTTCCAAAAGGTGTGGAATAGCAGCGGCTTGAATGGGGGAAGGCTGTTCGTAGCCAATGCGTGTGATGGCAGAAAGTACTGGTTTAGAAAGAGCCAGTTCTGTAAAAGTGGTCATCGTAGTATCCTAAAATAAAGAAATCTAAGGACTCAATGAACACAAATATTCACAAAGCCCGCGCGTAAACAAAGTCACTCCCTAAGCCGCACTCAATGGGGCAGAGATGGTATTGAAGTGATGTAACCCTCTGTTCGGTCTACATTGGCAGTACTTAAATGTAAGTAGTATGGCCAATGCCCGGCACCTGCTGGTGCCTTACCGTGCCACTTTATTTTGAAGTGTGGCTGAGATAACGCGGATGCAAGTGATATTACGCGGCGGATTATATGCTAATTGTATACAAAATGCTACAGGTGCATTTTGTATACATAGTCTGACGCCCTTGCTTAGGACTTAATGGCAGCTAGCACAGACTCTGCAGAACTCACAGAGAAAGGGTCTGCGCCATGGTTGTCTTCACGGCCGGGTTCTTCTAACCAATGCTCAACCACACCATTATCAACTACCATGGCATAGCGCCATGAGCGGGGTCCAAAACCCACGTTGAGTTTGTCTACCAGCATACCCATTTGACGGGTGAACTCACCATTGCCATCGGGGATGAATTTAATATTTTTAATGTCTTGGTCGAGCATCCATTTACGCATCACAAAGGTGTCGTTAACGGACAATACATAAACTTCATCCACGCCTAGTTGCTTAAGTTCTGCGTAGGCTGCTTCAAAACCGGGTACCTGAAAGGTGCTGCAGGTAGGGGTAAACGCACCTGGAAGCGAAAAAACGACGACCTTTTTGTCTTTAAAAATGTCATCGGTAGTGAGATCTTGCCAGCGAAACGGGTTGTCGCCGTCGATACTGGCGTCGCGTACACGGGTTTTAAACGTGACTTGGGGTACTGTGATTCCTTTATGCATTTTATACTCCTAAGTAGGTGAGTTAGTGATTAATGAGGGCTAATCGGCGCATAAACAATGCGGATGCCAGTAATAATAGTGCAGAAGACATTAAACACCAGATAAATCCAAAATGTATAAACACCCAGCCAGACAACACGGTACCTAGCAGACGTCCTGCGGCATTGGCCATATAGTAATAACCAAGGTCCATGGACACTCGATCTACATTGGCTAGGTTAACAATTAAATAGCTATGGATCGACGAATTAACGGCGAACACTAGACCAAAACAAGTCAAGCCAATCATCAATACCCAGGCGTTGTTGAGATCGAGGGCAAGGCCGCTGGCAATGAGCAAGGTGGTTGTGGTCAGCAACAGAATCCACGATAAGCTATGGCGTGCCGTGACGTTGGCAGCGTATAAGCGGTGAGTTAATTTTGGTGTGAGTGTTTGGACCAAGCCGTAGCCAATAATCCATAGCGCTAGATAAGCCCCCACCTGCCAGTATTGCCAGGCTAATTGCTGGGCCAAATACACCGGTAGTGCGACTACAAACCACACGTCACGAGCAGAAAAGAGAAACAAGCGAGCCAAACTAAGATTGTTGATGGCAGGGCTATTGGACCAAAGCTGAGTCACTTTTGGTTTGTGTGTTGCGCGCCCTAAGTTGGTTTTAAGAAGTACCAGACTCAGTGTCCAAACCACTGATAGTCCTAGTAGCATGATGAGTACGCTGCTAGAAAACCCCAAACCATTTAATAGCGCGCCGCCTAGGAAAAATCCAATGCCTTTTAGAGCGTTTTTGGAGCCGGTAAGTAAGGCCACCCAGCGATATAAGCTAGCGCCGTTACCTGCGGGTGCTAGTATTTTCACTGCGCTTTTTGCGCTCATTTTATTAAGATCTTTGGCGACACCAGAAATCGCTTGGGCAGCCATAACCCAAGCCACTGTGAGCAGGTGCGGGCTCACCAGCAACATACTTAACGCAACTAACTGTAAGCCTAGGCCAATGTTCATGGTGCGATTAAGGCCGATGCGCGCACCAAGGTAGCCGCCGAGTAAATTGGTGATCACACCAAACAGCTCGTAAAACAAAAACATCAACGCAATTTGTAAAGCGTCATACCCTAAACTATGAAAATGCAATATCACCAACATGCGTAACGCGCCGTCGGTGAGGGTAAAGGCCCAGTAGTTACCAGTGATGAGGGCGTATTGACGCAACTTAGATGAGCTGGACTCAGGCATTAATGATCATCGGCGCATATATAGCGGGCTAATTCTGCAGCACGGTTAACATAACCCCATTCGTTGTCATACCAAAGGTAGAGTTTTACTTGGGTGCCGTTGATGACCATGGTCGATAGAGCATCAACGATACAAGAACGAGGGTCTGTGCGGTAATCGATAGACACTAGTGGTCTTACTTCAAATCCAAGGATACCTTTTAACGGCCCTGATTCAGAAGCGGTTTGCAGCAGTTGATTGATCTCTTCGGCTGAAGTTTGGCGCTGCATTTCAAACACGCAGTCGGTGAGTGATGCGTTAGCTAACGGCACGCGCACGGCATGGCCATTGAGCTTGCCTTTTAAATCGGGAAAAATATGGGTAATGGCAGTGGCAGAACCCGTGGTGGTAGGGATAAGACTCATACCACAGGCGCGCGATCGACGTAAGTCTGAATGGTGGGCGTCTAATATGGTCTGAGTGTTGGTGATGTCATGAATGGTGGTCATACAGCCATGGCGAATACCAAGGGCCTCATGCAAGACTTTAACCACAGGCGCCAAACAGTTAGTGGTGCAAGAGGCGGCCGTGACTAATTGATGCTGTTGCGGCTGGTACAGATGGTGATTAACCCCCATCACAAGGTCCAATACGCCTTCTTGTTTTACCGGTGCGGTGACTAGTACCCGCTTAACACCTTGGTCCAAATAGGCTTGTAATAAGGCTTTGGATTTGATTTTACCGCTGGCCTCGATTACTAGGTGGCACTCACTCCAGTTGGTTGCTTGGGTATGGGTATTTTGGCTATAGGCTAGGGTCTTGCCATTAATAGAAACGGTATTTTCATAGCCTTCAATGTTAGCTGACCAAGCACCATGAATAGAATCAAATTTGAGTAAATGAGCGGTCGTTGCCGCATCGCCTGCGGGGTCATTAAGCTGAATAAACTCAAATTCTGGCCAATTCCACGCCGCGCGTAAGACAAGGCGACCCATACGGCCGCATCCGTTAATACCTACTTTGATGGTCATAATGAAGTATTGCAAAGAAATAAGATAAGGGTATTGTACCTACTTCTTCACGACTAGAGTCAAACCACGGTAAATATGATGATCAAAGCAGGCTTATACCGCCATTATAAAGGTGCACAATATCAAGTGATCGATACGGTACAGCATTCAGAAACCGAAGAAGTGCTGGTGCTGTACCGCGCCTTGTATGGTGAGAAAGGCCTATGGGTGAGGCCTTTAGCAATGTTCACAGAAACGGTGATGGTGCAGGGTGAGTCACAACCGCGTTTTGCTTACCAAGGAATCTCTGAACCGTCGTAGTTAAAGAAACGCCCGCTATCGTCAATTGTTAGAGCATCCAATACCTGCCGCAATCCATTCACACTGGTGTGGGTGTCGATGAGACCATTGGGGCCACCCATGTCGGTTCTGACCCAGCCAGGGTGCAGCGCTACGACGGTGACGCCTTGTTCAGCAAGGTCGATAGACAGACTTTTAACCACTTGGTTAACGGCAGTTTTGGATGAGCGATATAGGTATAAAGAGCCACCTTGGTTGTCTTCAATACTACCCACTTTTGAACTGACGATAGCAAAGGTGCCTTTGCTGGCGACTAAGTTGCCATACAGCGCTTGGGCGAGCATGAGCGGGGCAATACTATTGACGTTCAACACCTCTAGCCATTGCTCGCGGGTGATAGTGCCCAAAGACTGATCTCGTGGACCAAACACACCCGCGTTGTTGATGATCAGGTCTAAATCAACACCAATAAGGTGTTGTTGAAGCCCAGCGATGCTGTTGTCATCAGCCACGTCGAGCGGCAGCAAGGTGAGTTTCTCGCAATCTAGGGCTGCAAGCTCCGCGCCAGTGTGTTGACGATAGGTGGCATACACACGCCAGCCATTGGCTAAATACTGCTGTGTGAGCTGGAGGCCAATGCCACGATTGGCGCCGGTGATTAATAGCTTTTTAGTGTGTTCGGGTGCGGTCACTATGGTGGCTCCTTTACTGTTAATTTACCAATCTAGGTTAGTGGTGTGGCGCGTTATTGATGTACTATCGAACTCACACACGCTTGATTGTATCTTAAACCTTATATGGCTCGCATTTTTATAACATCATTGGTCCTATGTTTGCTGCTTTTGTCGGCGGGTAAAAGCTATGCCGGTGCCAATATTCCGGACCATCACAACAGTCATGCCATGATGGATGTACAAACATGTCACATGCAAATGGCGCAAACATGCGAAGGTATGGATGCTGGGGGCGATTTTTTTAGCCATTTCCAATGCCACTTAAACATGATTTCCATGATCAGTGGCTATTCAGCCATTGGCCTTACTGGTCTGCCTGCACCTAATTTCGATTATCGCTTTATTAGTAAAGTACATATACAAGTCTTAACGACCAAGCCTCCTAAACAAGTCTAGTTTGCTGATATACAGCCATACACGCCACAAAACCAAGCAAAAATACTAGACTAATATTTAGGACCTTCAATGAATAACAGCTTCAAAACCATCATTCTCCTACTCACCACCTTTATACTGGCCAACCCACTTTACGCGGCTCATAACACCAACCATGTGAATGTTAAGGTAGGTGACTTATCCTCTATAGCCAGCAAAGGCCAAGTGGTATTTAACACCAACTGTGCAGCATGCCATGGTGTTGATGCCGCCGGTGGCATTGGCGGGCCGCCATTAATACACAACATCTATAATCCTGGTCACCATGCCAATGACTCTTTTATCCGTGCAGTGCGTAACGGCGTAAGGCAACATCACTGGCAGTTTGGTGATATGCCGCCACAACCACAAGTTGCCTTTGGTGACATGGTATTCTTGTTGAAATTTATTAGAGAAGTGCAGCAGCAAAATGGTATTGAGACCATGGCTCACAAAATGTAATAAGGCCTCATCTTGAGGCAGTAGACTCGAGACACAACAAAGAGATGATAATGATGATACATACTATAAAACAGTATATGGCCCTAGCCTTGATGTTGTTTGGCCTTGCTAGCGCCGCGAGTGTAAGTGCCCACGATGGCGCCAGTGGCGTGGTTAAAACCCGCATGGACGCCATGTCAGATATGGCCGATGCCATGAAGGCGATGGCCAAGATAGTGAAAGGTAAGCAGGCCTACGAGCCTCAGCTGTTCATAGATAGTGGTGCAGTCATTGTAGGCCATAGTGCTATGCTGGCCGATCTATTCCCCGTAGGGTCAAAGCAAGGCAACAGTGAATCCAAACTGCTCATTTGGCAGCAGTGGGATGACTTTGTCACTTTAGCGCAGCGTACAAAAACCACGGCACAAGGGTTGGTTGATATGGCCCAACAAGGGAGCGAGTTGCGCCCCTTGAAGAAACAATTTGCCAAGTTAGGCGGCAGCTGCAAAGCCTGCCACCAAGACTACCGCCAGAAGAAATAGCAGGGTGGTTATGAAGCGATATTGGGCTTTGCTAATGGTTGTATGTGCCTCCCATGTGGTTGCTGCGGCACAATCGGGGTCGGTGGTTCGTGGTGAATATGTATTTAACATTGGGGGATGTGCATCCTGTCATACTCAGGATCAGCCCTTGGCAGGCGCAGTGGAACTAGTCACGCCATTTGGCACTTTCTACGGTCCTAATATCAGCCCTGATCCTCAGTACGGTATTGGTGGCTGGAGCAATGCAGAATTTATAACGGCCATGCGTCAAGGCGTGAGCCCCAGTGGTGAGCATTATTATCCTGCGTTTCCCTATGCCTCATATATTAATATGCCAACGCAGGACTTAATTGACCTCAAAGCGTATTTGGATGCACAAGAACCCGTGGCTAAACCGACCTTGGAGCACGTATTGAATTTTCCTTTTAATCAGCGTGGTTTACTGGGAATGTGGAAAATCCTTAACGTCAGTCAACCGTGGGCTCCAGACCCGCAACAAAGTTCCGGTTGGAATCGAGGCAGCTACCTAGTCAATGGCCCCGGTCACTGTGCACAATGCCACACTCCCAGAAACATCATCGGAGGCTTGCAGGGTGATGTAGGCATGATCGGCAACCTGGATGGGCCCGACGGTGAAAATGTACCTGCTCTTCTGGACGTGGCGCAGACCGATTTTGGGGGATGGCCGTTAGAGGATATTAGTTTTGCATTGGAGTTAGGCATGACGCCCGATGGCGATTTTTTGGGCGGCAGTATGAGCCACGTGCTTGAAAACACGACCGGAAAAATGACCCCAGAAGACATCGAGGCGGTTGCCGAATATTTGTATTCACTTAACCACCCCTAATTGGCTATTGGTCCATGGTCCAATAGCTTGGGCTTGACCTGTGTGTAACACTTGGGTTTTATACTAAAGGTCTTAACCGCGTTAGCTTGAGTCTTCCTAGGATACTGCCCATGAAAACCGTAAGCCAACTTGCCAAAACAGCAAAGGTGACTGCCGAAACTGTGCGCTATTATAGCCGATTGGGCTTGCTGGAAGCACAGCGGGACCCCCATAACGGCTATCAATTATTTGACCAAAACGCAGTGCAGCGACTTACTTTTATTAGCCATTCTCGTTCATTGGGGTTTAGCTTGAAGGATATAGGCGCCATCTTGCAACATACGACCCAAGGCGATTCGCCGTGCCCTATGGTGAGGGATATGCTACGCCAACGGATGCCTTTAGTGGCGGCAAACATACGCTTTCTAGAAGAACAAATGGCACGTATGCAGTTAGCCTTAGAACAGTGGCAAAGCATGCCCGATGGCGTGCCCGATGGGCATCATATTTGCCATCTAATTGAAGACTGGCAAATGCCAGCTACAGAGATTGAAGATCATGAGTAATACCGTACAAAACCAACTCACACAGTTAACCTTATCAGGTGTAACTTGTGCAGGGTGCGTGGGGCGCATTGAAAAAGCCTTGAACCAAACCCCAGGAGTTGAAGCTGCCCAAGTCAATTTTGCTAGTCGGACGGCAGAAGTAAGTGGGGGCGAGGCACTCGCACTCATTAAAGCGGTACGGGGTGCGGGTTACGATGCGCAAATTATTGAAGATCCTGCGTTTGCAGAAGCCCAGCAAGCCAAAGAGCTAGGCCAGTTATTGAAGCGCCGTGCCTGGTACGCGAGTTTTGGTGTGGGTTTGGGTTTAGTATTAATGTTGTTTGCCATGGACCTTAGCAACCCTCTGATAATGCGGGCCATTGGTTGGCTGACACTAGTGACCATGCTAATGACCGGCGAGCATTTTTATAGGAGTGGCTTTAAGGCGCTAAAATCTGGCCATGCCAATATGGACACGCTAATCGCCATAGGCACTATTGCGGCTTGGCTGTATTCGATTTTGGTGGTGTATTTGCCCAGTATATTTCCAGAGGCGGCCAGAGGCGTTTATTTTGAAGCCTCTGTGATGATTATTGGCCTAGTTAACCTTGGCCAAGCGCTGGAAATGCGCGCCCGCCAAAAAACTCAGTCTAGCTTGAAGAGTTTGCTGGGTTTGCGCCCTAGCCATGCCTGTTTGATTGGCCGCAATGGCGACAAGGCTGCGGATGAGGTAGAGGTTAATATACTACAGGTTAAAGTGGGCGACCTATTACGCATTAAGCCGGGTGAGCGCGTGCCCGTGGATGGTGTGGTGACGCAGGGCGACAGTTATTTTGATGAAGCCATGCTTACGGGCGAACCCATGCCGGTACACAAACAAGCCGGCGACGAATTGGTGTCGGGCACTATCAATGGCCAAGGCAGTGTAATCTATGAAGCCACGCGAGTAGGCCGCGACACGGCTTTGGCTCGCATTATCGATATGGTACGACAGGCACAAAATAGTAAACCGTCGATTAGCCGGTTAGCCGATAAAGTAGCGGCCATCTTTGTGCCCGTGGTGCTGGTTATTGCCATGGCCACCGCCCTGGCATGGTACTTTTTTGGTCCTCAACCCGCCTTAACTTACAGCTTGATTAGCGCCGTATCGGTACTCATTATTGCCTGCCCTTGTGCGTTAGGCTTAGCCACACCCATTTCGGTGATGATTGGGGTGGGAAAAGCGGCTCAGCTAGGTGTATTGGTGCGCAACGCCGAAGCGCTACAGCAAGCCAGCAACATCGATTGGGTGGTGTTGGATAAAACCGGTACCATCACCCAAGGGCGTCCTAGCGTAGAAGATTATGCGGCCTTTAATGGTGCTAATAAGGCCCACAGTTTGTCTGTGGCGGTAGCGATAGAGCAAGCCTCAGAACACCCCATTGCCTTGGCCATTGTAGATTACTGCCAACAACAGCCGCTGTTGTATTCATCTGATCCAACACAGGTGATGCCTAATGGTGAGCACTTTCATGCGGTACAAGGTATGGGCGTAGTAAGCGATGACTACCTCATGGGTAACGTCAAGTTGATGCAATCTCAAAATGTAGACTTGAGCTGCGCCCAAAGTTGGCTTGCGCTACAAGATCAAGCTGCTAGAACGATTGTGCTCTTGTCCCATAAAAACCAGTTAATCGCTGCATTTGCCCTTGAAGATGCCCTACAAGAGGACAGTGTTAAGGCCGTGCAGAGGCTCAAAGCCCAAGGCATTAAGGTGATGATGTTAACGGGAGACAATGCGGCCACAGCCCAAAGGGTGGCCAGCTTAGTGGCAGTTGATGACTATGCCGCAGAGCTCATGCCAGAAGACAAGTTAAACAAAATTAAGCAGCTACAAGAACAGGGTCAGGTGGTGGCCATGGTGGGTGATGGCATCAACGATGCGCCGGCGTTAAGCCAAGCTAACGTAGGTTTTGCGATGGGCCAAGGCACCGATGTGGCCATTGAAAGTGCGGACCTGTGTTTGCTCAATAGTTCACTACATGGGGTGGCTGACGCGATTGAATTAAGCCATGCAACCTTACGCAATATTAAACAAAACTTATGGGGCGCCTTTGCCTTTAACAGCTTAGGTATCCCCATTGCGGCAGGGGTGCTATTTCCCCTTACCGGTATGTTGCTGAGCCCCATGTTGGCGGCCTTAGCCATGTCCCTGTCGTCGGTGACGGTGGTGTCTAATGCCAATCGATTGCGCCTGTTTAAACCCAGTCGACGCAATTAAAATATTTGTGGCTGGGGGTGGCGCCTACGAGCGCCGATGGCTTGTACCATCACGCCCAGCATGATGATGCTACCGCCAACTAACGTCCAGTTACCAGGGTGTTCGTTAAATATTAACCACACCCAGATAGGGCTTAAAATCACTTCCAGCATGGTGAGTAAGGTTAGTTCTGCTGCAGGCACGTGCTTGGATCCGTGGATAAACATCACCATGGCTAAGCCCATTTGAAAAAAACCTAGGGCCAAACAAATACCTAAGTCGGCCCAGCTAATGGCAAAATCGTCAATCGCGTAACCGGCTACCAGCATAGAAAACACACCACCCACTAATGCCGCGGGTAACATGTCGTTATCTTTGCCGCGGCGCATAATAACGCTAAAAGCGGCGTAACATATGGCCATCATCATGGCGAAAGCCATGCCAATCAAACCGTCCCCCGTCAGTGCCTTACCTACCATCACGCTTACACCGATGCTGGTGAGGGCGATAGCCGCCCAAGTGCGCTTTTTGACTCGCTCGCCTAAAATAAGCCAACCTAACAGTGCGGCGATAAAGGGCGCCGAGCTGAGTAAAAAGGTGACGTTGGCAACACTGGTGTGGAGCAGGGCAAATATATTGCCAAAAAACGAAGCCCCCATAAAAATGCCGGCTAATATGCTCAGTTTATTGGTGCGTTTAATCGGCGTGATGACATCACCCTTGTTGCGCCAAGCCATGACTGCCAACATGGTGAGCACTAGGCCCACCGATCGGAAGAACACGATATGCCAGCCCGTTGCTTGATCGATGTAACGTACGCCTACGCCGGCGGTGCTCCACAACAGGCCGCAAATAATGACCATGATGGCGCCGTTGCGATATAAGTGATTGGGTGCTGTACTCAAGGCTGGGGTTAGTTGCGTCATGGGTTAGCCTCAGACCAAGCGGCGTAAGTTGGTGTTGGCCACTGGCTTTGTGTCCAGGCCAGCACCGCCATAATGTCTGTATCGGTTAGTTTAGATTGCCACGCAGGCATATTGCCTCGCCCTGTAGAGATGGTATTAGCTAAGTCTGCTAACGAGTGGTGCCAAGCATGGCCAGTGCCATTTAACGGTGGCGCAGGGCGGTTGCCCGTGGCATCGGGCTGCATCCAGTTTTGCGCGCCTTGGGCTTGCGGCCCATGGCAGGCCGCACAGTGATCGGCGAACAGCTGTTGACCTTGAATTACTTGAGCCTCAGTATACCAATATGGGTTATGGCTTTGTTTGGCAAAATAGGTATAGGTGCTGAGCACTGCAACTAAGGCTAGGGCAGCAATAAGTACTAAATTCTGGGTCTTGGTCATGGGCCACAACTCACTCAAGATATGATGTCGGCGCACTATATCCTACGCACCTTACGAAGGTCTAGACTCAGCCCATTGATTCGTTGTTCTATGGGGTGAATTATTTTATAATTTTGCGGTCTTAACTCGCAATCTCTTTTCATAGTTGAACCCTACGATGGCTGTCACTTCATCGATTTTGAACATAGTTAAATTAGCTCTACGCTTTTTGGTGAGCGGCGGTATTGCCACGTTGCTGCATTGGGCAACCTTATGGGGCTTGGTAACGCTACAGTTTGAGCCTGTTTGGGCGTCTGGTATTGGTGCATTAGTGGGTGCTGTTGCTAATTATTTTTTGCAGTACTTTTTTACCTTCAAAACTAAGCGAGCCCACAAACAGGCAGTGTTGGCTTATATGCCCACCGTGATGGTGAGTTGGGTGTTAAATTTGGTGCTCTTTTACGGCATTTATACCTACGCTTCACCTAACCCTATGTTGGCCCAGGTGGTGACTACGGGCTTGGTGATGGTGGTCAATTTTCTGTTATATAAAAAGGTGGTATTTCGTGCAAAATCAGACACCTGAAAATCCGTCTTTTGTGGCTTCGCCCATGGTGTCATTAGTGATACCCGTATACAACGAAATTGCGGTCTTGCCCATGCTCTTTGACCGGCTTCGAAGCGTCATGGAAAGTTTGGACTTGAGCTATGAAATGGTATTGGTTGACGATGGCAGTAAAGATGCCAGTGCCACCTATCTCTTAGAGCAAGCGCAAGCTGATCATCGTGTGAAGGCCATTATATTGTCGCGTAATTTTGGCAAAGAAGCGGCCCTTTCGGCGGGCCTTCAACACGCCTCTGGAGAGGCCATTGTGGTGCTTGATGCAGACCTGCAAAACCCGCCCGAACTGATTCCGAAAATGTTAGAAAAATGGCGTAACGGCGCCGATATCGTCGCCATGAAACGCCGTAATCGAGACGGCGAATCTTGGGCTAAAAAATCGGGTTCTTATTTCTATTACCGCATTATGAACCGCATTACCGGTTCCATGAATATCCCAGAAGACACAGGTGATTTTCGTCTCATGAGCCGACGCTCGTTAGATTCCCTTAATCGGTTACCCGAGCGCAATCGTTATATGAAAGGCTTATTTGCTTGGGTAGGTTATCCTACCGAAGTGATGGAATACGATGTCGCCGATCGAGCGGCAGGCGAAACCAAGTGGAATTACTTCAACCTGTTTAGCTTGGCCTTTGAAGGAATTACCTCGTTTTCTGTAGCGCCGCTACGTGCCATGGTTCTATTGGGGCTTATCACTGCCACCTTAGGTGGTTTGTTTGGTGCTTGGATCGTGTTTAAAACGCTGATGTTTGGCAATGATCTCGACGGTTATCCTTCCATTATTGCTATGATCACCTTTTTGGGCGGTGTGCAGTTGCTGTCTATCGGCGTGTTGGGTGAATATGTAGGTAAAACCTACTTTGAGGCCAAGCAACGGCCATTATTCATTATCCAAGACGTCATTCAAAACCCTCCAACCAGTGCGGCTACCCCTGACACAGCTGCTGCAGAAGGAAAACCAGTTAATGTTACCTAGGATTAATCTTATTTGGCTGTTAGGCGCACTGCTATTGGTGCGCATATTAGCCATGGTGTTGGTGCCTTTTGCCGACACTACAGAACCGCGTTACGCCGAAATAGCGCGCTTAATGATGACCAGTAACGATTGGATTACACCATGGTTTGAACCTGAAGTGCCTTTTTGGGGTAAACCGCCGTTGTCCTTTTGGGCCCAAGCCATTGCCTTTAAACTCTTTGGTGTTAATGAATTTGCGGGGCGTTTACCGGCGCTGTTAGCGTTTATTGCCACCGCCTGGATGGTATGGCGTTTGGCTAGTTCTATCGCCGGCCAAGACGTAGCCGCTGCTGCTTTGGTGGTTTATTCAGGTATGTTGTTGACCTTTGTTGCTGCCGGTACCGTGATGACCGACCCCTACTTGGCCCTAGGTACGACTTGGGCCATGGTGGCTTTCTATTTGGCGCCCAAAGAAGATGTTTGGTACTGGCGTTATGGCTTTTTTATTGGCCTAGCCATTGGTCTGTTGGCGAAAGGACCGTTGGCTATTGTGATTGCGGGCGCCCCCATCGGCATGTGGGTGTTGGTACAAGGTAAGCTCATGTATTACCTAAAAACCATGCCGTGGATACGTGGCACCTTGTTAATGTTAGCCATTGCCTTGCCTTGGTACGTGTTAGCAGAGCTTAAAACTCCGGGTTTTTTAAACTACTTTATTGTCGGTGAGCACTTTATGCGCTTTGTCGACCCAGGTTGGATGGGCGATTTATACGGCCATGCCCATAAACAACCTAAGGGTATGATTTGGCTACATTGGTTAGGCGGTACTGCTCCGTGGGGGCCATTAGCCTTATTACTGGTGCTTGGGCATTTGCTCAAATCGTCGTGGCGTAACACCCTCTGGCAAGCAGGCATTAAACCACCGGTGCTGTACCTATTGTTTTGGGCCTTAGTTACCCCTGCGTTCTTTACGCCTGCGGGTAACGTTATTTGGACTTATGTGTTGCCCTCGATGCCAGCCTTTGCCTTGCTGATGGGCTGTGCTCTAGTGACGCTAAATAATGGCAGCCGCTGGCGCCAGCTTGGGTTAAACGTGGTCATGTGGATGGTGCCGGTAATGGCTTTAATATTGACCTTGTTAGTGGCTAATAACAATGACTTAATGAAAACCGAAAAGAGTCTGGCTCAGTATGTCGCAAAGCAACCGCAAGCCAGCGAGGCTTCTAACTTCACGCGCTTGTATTATTTAAGTGCTGAACTGGAGTTTTCCGCTCGCTTCTATAGCCATGACCTAGCCAAGCCGATACAGCTAGACCAGCTAGAGCGATTGGCTAAACAGCAGCAAGGCGTATTTATTGCTGTGCCTCTAAGTCGTTGGGAAACAACGTCGGCGCACTTCGGTGCACGCTTAGAACCACGCATTCAGAATATGCGTTTTAAGCTGGCCTACTTACAACCATAGCTTAGTGTGCGTCTAACCACTGGCTTAACATATCGATTTGGGTTTGGTTTAGTACCAAACCCAATTTAGTACGCCGCCAAACAATATCTTCCGCCGTTTTAGCAAATTCATGTTGTTGTAACCATTGAACTTCTGCTTGGCTTAAGGTGTGGCCAAAGTCGAGGCCTAAATCGGCACTACAACTGGCAGCACCCAGTATGTTATTGGCATTGGTACCATAGGTATTGATCAGTCGTTGAGCCCAGTCGGAGCTTAAAAACGGGTACTTTTGCTGCAACTGTTGTTTGAGTTGCGCCTTATGGGCCAGTAAAAAATCACCACCGGGTAGCGGAGCTCGTTGGGTCCAAGGTGGCCCCATGTGCGGAAATTGAGCCTCTAATTTGGCTAATGTGGCTTCGGCAAGTTTGCGGTAGGTGGTTATTTTTCCGCCAAAAATATTCACCAATGGCGCACCTAATTGTTGTTGTAAAGACACCACGTAATCGCGTGTTGCCTCACTCGCTTTGCTGGCGCCATCGTCAAATAACGGTCTCACGCCGGCGTATGTCCAAACTATATCGGCCTGCGTCACGGGGCGGTGAAAATACTCATTGGTCAAGGCTAACAGGTAGTCCACTTCGGCTTGGCTGCAAATAACATCATCCGCAGTTTGAGGGTGGTCTTGGTCGGTAGTGCCGATCAAGGTGTAGCTTTGTTCGTAGGGTATGGCAAAGGCGATACGCTGGTCCGACGACTGGAAAAAATAAGCACTGTCATGTTCAAATAGTTTGTTAACCACAATGTGGCTACCACGGACTAGCCGAATTTCGTGTTCAGATTGAGTGTTTAATTGTTGGTTAATGACTTGGTTTATCCAAGGCCCAGCGGCGTTGACTAAGGTCTTTGCATATACCGTTTGTTGACTTAGTGTCAGTGCGTCTTGCAGTTCTATTTGCCATACATTGTGCCCCACGTCGTCCTTAATGCAAACAGCGGCAGTGACCTTGCAGCGGGTCATAATAGAGGCGCCGCGTTGCGCGGCATCTTGCGCATTAAGCGCGACAAGACGTGCATCTTGCACCCAACAGTCGGAGTATTCAAAGGCCTTTTTGAAATGAGTTTTTAAAACTGTACCGGCTTGGTGTTGGCGTAAATCCAACGTTTTGGTGGCCGGTAATAACTTGCGACCACCTATATGATCATAAATAAATAACCCAAGACGCACCAGCCAAGCCGGCCGAATACCTTTGACATGGGGTAATACAAAACGCATCGGCCAGCTAATATGGGGCATGTTTTGTAATAGCACTTCTCGTTCTTTGAGTGCTTGGCGTACCAAACCAAACTCATAAAACTCCAAATAGCGTAGGCCACCGTGAAACAGCTTAGTGGATGCCGACGAAGTGCCGCTAGCGAGGTCGTCTTTTTCTGCTAAGGCAACGCTAAGACATCGGCCGGCGGCGTCACGGGCAATGCCGCAGCCGTTAACGCCGCCACCGATGATAAATAAGTCATATGTTTGGCTGGGATGCATAGGGTTTATTAGTCTGTATGTGTGAGCGTGCTTTTAACTTCAAAAGTGGGCCAAAAAGAGGCCGGTGCAAGCGAGCTTGAAATGTCGAAACTGCCAACATTGTGTTGGTCAATCATTACAATGCTAGGGCTCAAATGGGCATGAGTCAGCTTACCTTCCAATATACGCACCGCCTGATCAATGGCTATTCTACCCTGCAACACCGGTGCATCTGTAGGGGCGGATATAATATGCCCCCGTTTGATACCACGAAAAACATTGTGGGTGAAGTAAGTTGAAACAATTTTAATGTCACCCCGTAAGTCGCGGCTTAATAATTCACTTACTGCGGCATCAGCAGTGAGCGCAGTGCCTACGATGTAATCAATATCCGTGCTTTCTTCCAGCACTTCTTGTATCAAATTACGTTGAATTTCTTTGCCTGTATCGCCCCATTTAACCGCCACTATGTCGATATTGGTGTTGGCAATTGCGGCCCTGAAACCATCGTCTATAAAGGTAACCCAGCCAGATTCTTTAGGGCCAGGAAACCAAGCAATGCGTACGTTGTCAGCGGTATTTTGATGCAGTTGGCTTAGGTATTGCCCGACTTTGAAGCCCATGCTGTACCAGGAGACACCCGCCTTAGCGCTAATGCCAATGTCTTCAATGTCATTAACGGCGGCAATGACAGGCGTGGTTTGGGCTATTTTACGGATGCTCGGCGATAACCCACTAAAAGACACAGTACCTACAATAATGGCGTCACTGTCGCGCTCAGTACAATGTTTGAGTTGCTCAATTTGGGTGGTTAGCTGAGGGTAGCCACCCGCTTCCAATACGGTCATACCAATACCTAGGCGCTTCACCTCGGCTACCATGCCGTAGTTTACGCTCAGCCAGTAGGGGTCTTTTAGGTGGGGGTAAGTCACGCAGAGTTGCCATGGTTGGCTGGCAGTCTCAAGGGGGTGGTAACTCAATGCTTGCGTTTGTCCGGTGTAGTCAAAGGCAGGCTGCCAGCTTACTAACTCCCACGGTTGACTTGCGGCGTAGCCGGTGGTGGTCAGTAGGCTTAAACAGGCACACTGTAGAAAGGTGGTTAAATACGACTGTTTCATAATGTTAACGGAGTCTTCTCTACTTAAAATTGAGGGCTTATTGGGATGCTTTTTATGGTACTTTAGCCCTATGTTAGTTTACCTTTTGAGGCCCTATGGCTGTCAACCTAGGAATCGGTAGTAAATTACTACTAGCGATGATTTTAACCATTAGTTTGTTAGTTATTGCGGCTGCCACAGGTTGGCTCGGTTATGAGCGCGTGGCGAGTAAACAAAATTCAGTTATAGACGATGCGATACCTGCCATTATTGCCGCCCACCGGCTGACCGAAATTAATGCCAGTTTAGCCACTGCCGCTCCCGCCTTGCTTGGTGTGGCTAGCGAGCCTGAACGGATAAAAATCACTAATACTATAGTGTTTCAATTACAGCAGCTCAACGACTTGGCAAGTTGGTACGGTGGTACGGCCAATTATCCCTTTGAAAGCCTTGTGCTGAAAGGCATGAGTGATCGTATCAACACTAACCTAGTGCAGCAAATGTCTTTAGTAGAGCGTCGTCTAGCGTATATGCAAAACGCAGCCAAACAACATAAAAAAGCCCAGCACGCCATGGGTATGATCCATAACATCAGTACCTCGCTAGTGGCTAACGCTAACACTATGACTTCTGCAGTGGCATCTAGCCTCTATGATTTGGCCGATGCTAATGCCGGTGAGGGTGCACTTTATGACGCATTTGACCGTTTGATTGAAGTGGATTTAGATCATATGGATCGCATGTACGAACTGCGACAACGCGCGGCCAGCCTTACCGTGCTGTTAGATCAATTGCCCGAAGAAACTAGCCTCAAAGGCGTCTACCAACTTGAAGTCAAAGTGAGGGACAATATGGTGATCTTGGAGCGCCGTATTAAAGAGGTGAATGATCCCGGCAGGCGTCAGCAAGCATTAGATTGGTTGTCGATAGTCAAGTCCTCAGTAGCCTCCAGCACTACCGATAACTTATTTGGCCTGCAGCGTCGCAGCATTTATGTACATAGCCAGTTGGTGTTGTTCAACGAGGCCAGTACCCAGCTTACCCTGGATTTTAAAAAACAGGCCGATATGGCCAGCAGTGCAGCCGGTGCAACCGTGCAAACCGCTACGGAAGAGGCACGTACCGCGGTAGCCAGTGGAAGGAATCTATTATTATTGGCGTGCCTGGTATTAGCTACGGTGGCGATTGGTGTACTGTGGTTTTATGTAAAACGGAATCTGTTTGGGCGTTTAACGCAGCTTAACTTTGCATTTTTGGCGGTGGCGCAAGGCAATCTGGATTATACACTGCGCATTCGCGGCGACGACGAATTAGGCAGGCTGGCCAAAACCGTGCAAGTATTTAAAGAGAACGCCCGCGCCCGACAGCAGCTGGAACAGCAGCAGGAAACCGTAGAAAGACGCTTGCGCAATTATCAATCGGAACTCGAGCAAGAAATACAACTGCGCACCAGTGAGCTGCAGGATGTGAACGTAGAATTACAAGCCACGGCAGAAAAACATGCCTTGGCGCGTACTGAAGCAGAGCGAGCCAACGTGGCAAAAACAGCTTTCTTAGCCACCATGAGCCATGAGGTGCGTACCCCATTGAGTGGTGTATTGGGGACGCTTAGGTTGCTGCAAACAACCCACCTCAACGATCAGCAAACCAAGTACATTGCTTTAAGCCAAGCGGCTGCCGAAGCCTTGCTAGGTATACTCAACGGCATTTTAGATTACGCCAAGGTAGAGGCGGGTGAAATACAAGTTGAACACCATGCCTTCCCTATTGAGGGTGTGGTGAGCAACATGATTGCGCTCATGTCCGGCGCCGCTACAGAAAAGGGCTTGCAGTTGGATATTCATTTGGATCCCAAGCTTCAACAGGTGAGTTTGTTAGGCGACCAAGGCAAAATACAACAGGTGTTGTTCAACTTATTGGGTAACGCCATGAAGTTTACCAGCGTCGGTTATATCCAATTGCACATCAGTTTGGTAGTGAGACAAGCAGAAGAGCGCTTGCGCTTCGAAGTGGTTGATACCGGTTTAGGTATTCCACAGCACATGCACGACACCCTGTTTCAACCCTTTGCTCAATATGATGCGTCGACCTCTAGGCGTTTTGGTGGCACCGGTTTAGGGTTGTCCATTTGTAAAACTTTGATTGAAACCATGGATGGCGAGATAGGTATAAGTCACCGTTTAGATATGGCCCCCAAACAGGGCGCTAAGGTGTGGTTTGAGCTGCCGTATTGTCCAGACACCGTCTTGTCACAAGTCCCTGAGGTTGTGCCATCAGCGCCTCGCGCCGTGCCGAGTATGCAGGTGTTGTTGGTGGAGGATAACGAGATAGGACGTATTGTGGTAGAAGGGTATCTACGCCATGAAGGGCATGTGGTTACCCTAGCTAAGGATGGTTTTGAGGCATTGGCGTTGGCCGAGCAGAAGTTTGATGTGATACTTATGGACATTAGTATGCCGGGTATGGACGGGGTGGAAACCACGTTAAGAATACATCAAGTTCATAAACGCTTGGGCCTGAAAATTCCTATTATTGCCATGTCTGCGCATATATTCCCTGAGGAGGTAGAGTCATATCTAGATGCTGGATTGGACGGCTTTGTGGGCAAACCGATGGAGCCAGATCGACTTAACGAATTATTGTTAGGCGTCAGTCAAGCACAGGAAAATTTAGTTTCCATGCCGAAAATTTCATCCATTCACTTAGTCAACGAACAGTTGTTAAATGACGATTTGAGCGTCTTAGGACAAACCTGTATGCAAGATATGGTGAGCCTATTCGACCAAGCTTGTATTGATAATGCCGAGGCTATAAAAGTAGCGCGATTGGCGCAAGACTGGATAAAGCTCAGTGACCTGGCTCACAATTTTAAAAATGCCGCCGGTAGCCTTGGTCTGGAGACGTTGCATCAGCTCGTCAATCAGCTTGAGAATCAAGCCAAACATGGGGAGCCCACAAGTATAGATTTGATCTTGGAAGATGTACCGAGCCTGATCAAAAGCTCACAAAAGGCGCTCAATAACTGGCGAGCAGCGCATTTGAATTAGCCGCCTTTGTGCTCGTCCAGGCCGCTAAATAAATAGCCTTCGCCGTGCACTGTGGTGAACAGTATCGGTTGTTTGTAATCGCGTTCAATCTTACGCCGTAAACGCATGATTAAAACATCAATGGTACGATCATTGGGATCCCAGCTTCTATGGGTCACCTGAGACAATAATCGGTCGCGATTGAGGACTTTGCCAGGGTGCGTCATAAATACTAGCAACAGCTCAAATTCGGCTCTTGTGAGCTTGATCTCTTCTTCATCTCTGCCCAGCAAAAGGCGCCTAGACGCGTCTAGTACTAAGTTGTCAAAATGATAAATAGACTTATACTGTACCGTTGTGTCGTTGACTGTATGAATACGCCGCAGTAGGTTGGTGACCCTTGCTAACAACTCCCTAGGATTGAAAGGTTTGGTGACGTAATCATCGGCGCCGATCTCAAGACCAACGATGCGGTCAATGTCATCGGTTTTACCCGTGACTAAGACTATGCCCATATTGCTTTGGCCCCGCACTTCACGGGCCAGCAGCAAACCGCTCTCATCGGGTAAATTGATGTCTAACAAAAGCATGCTAATGTCTTCACGGCTCAGCACTTGGCGCATTTCTTTAGCCGACCCGACGGCGCTAACCTGATAGCCCTCTGACTCAAAGTAGCCGGCAAGCTTAGTTCGAGTAATGACTTCATCTTCGACAATGAGGATATGATGGGCCTTCATATGGGCTACTCTTATTGTTTTCTAAGGCAGTATAGCAGTACACACGTAGATACAAAAAGGCCGGGTGATTGTCCCGGCCTTTTTCTTTAGTTTAGTCCTAAAGCCTGCTTTCTCTGGTTAGCCCAGGTTCGAAGAATCTGGTCAATAGCAAGGCCAATACAAGCCACACATACACCAAGAATTAGACCGTTACCTACGCCATTTCTGTCGGACAATGAGCCCAAAATCAGCTGACCAAGGTCATCGGTACCGATCATTGCACCAATGATAACCATAGACAGGGCAAACACCACTGTTTGGTTAAGACCTAAAGCAATGTGAGGAAACGACATAGGCAATTCAATAGACAACCAACGCTGCACGCGATTCACACCTGCCATTGTGCCAGCATCTTGTAACGTATCCGGCACACTTAACAGGCCCTCTACAGTGTAGCGTAGGGCAGGGATTGAAGCGTACACAATAATGGCGATAACTACGGCGGTATCAGTTATGCCAAACAGCATCATTACTGGGATTAAGTAAATGAACGACGGGAAGGTCTGAAAGGTGTCACAATAGGTTAAAATAAAGCGTGTGGATTTAGCATTTTGCGCACACAATGTGCCCAATGTAATGCCGATAATGCCTGATACAAGTACCGATACACTCATTAGGTAGGCGGTAATCAGTGCCCGGTCCCACCATTTGGTGAGGGCAATGAATAGCAAGAATCCACCCACGGTTAAGGCCACTCGAATGCCCCCTACAATCAGGCCTATACCCATAATCAAGGTAAACGTCGCTACCACGGGCATGCCTAAGTAAGCCGCTTTAACGGGCATCAAGACAGAAAGAATTAACCATTCGTTAAACCCTTTGAGGGCAAAGAAGTAGGTGTCCCATATCCAGTCAACACCAGACTGCAAGAAAATGGCGATGGAAATGCCCTTGTTGTGGGGCACGATGTAGAGGTAATTAAAACCTTCTGGGAAAATAAATTGACCCACATAAGCTAAGCCTAGTCCAACAACAAAAAGTGCCGCAAATATAAGGGAATACTTGTGCTTCTCGGCAAAGGACAGGTTGGAAAAATAGTCCGTTTGTTTATTGGCCCAGGCTAGTGACATACGGTCAAGCATAATAGCAATCAGTACGATACAAATACCGATTTCGGTGGCGGCACCGATGTCAAGGCGGTTAAGAGCGATTAGAAGGTCAATGCCTAAACCTTTGGCGCCTATCAGTGACGCTAACACCACCATGGCCAAGCATTGCATGATGACTTGGTTGACACCAATCAATATGTCACGGCGGGCCGTAGGAACCAATACCTTGGTTAATAGCTGCCAGCTGTTACAACCACTCATCATGCCAGACTCCGCCACTTCTGGGCCTAGTTTTTTAAGGCCAAGTAAGGTGAGGCGTACCATAGGTGGGGTGGCGAAAATAACCGTTGCAATGGCACCAGCATGATCACCAATACCAAAAAACACCATCACTGGAATCAAGTAGGAAAAGTGAGGGATGATCTGCGCCATGTTAAGCAATGGATTGAGTATGGTTTCAACGGTTTTGCTTCTAAATGCCCATATACCAAATACGAGGCCAATAAAAACCGAAATCGGGGCAGCAACTAATACGAATGACAAGGTCTGCATGGCCGGTTCCCACTGCCCAAAGACTGAAATATAGGTCATTGAAAATCCGACTAATAGAGCTAATCCGCGACCACCTAGTGCATAGCCTAAGATGGTGGTGCCACCAGCGATCACGGTCCAGGGTAAGCCAGGCATTTTTGCCCAAGGGTTTGCCGTGGCCCAGTCCCAGCCAGCAAAAGTGACGATGGTTTTAGCCCCGCCGAGCATTATTTCACGGATGAATTCGATTAAAAACAAAATGAAGCCTGATATGATGCGTGTAAATTCTCGCACTAATGGGCTTTCTTCATATTCTTCAATGTCTGGGTCATATACGTCAATGGGCCACCATTCAAACATCATGTAGCTGATCGAGTCGTTGATCCATAGCGGGAATGCTTGTATTAAAGGCGGTAATCGCCAAAGTAGGTTGTTTTCTGCGGGTCCTATGGTTTGGTACAGCAGAATAAA
Organism: uncultured Oceanospirillaceae bacterium; assembly: GCA_965366045.1. GTDB lineage: Bacteria > Pseudomonadota > Gammaproteobacteria > Pseudomonadales > Balneatricaceae > Njordibacter. Next base: position 5,850 of record CBDUDU010000023.1, on the reverse strand, counting down.
AATAATCAGCAAGGCAATAAATTGCAGATATTTTTTCTGCATGAATGCTTGGATCATGATGTCGTCTCGCTTAGGTTTATCGAATGGTCACCAAACAACACATGAACAATTTTAGCCGCTGTGATGGCCCCTACAGTTTGACCCTCGTCATCAATAACACGCACTGGGGCATTTGAGTTTAAAATGGACTCAGCGACATCTTCGATAATGGTATTTGCATTGACGCTAAGCTCACCCAAAGAAACATCAGCATTAACGGCATCCATAACGGCTTCGATTTTTAGTACTTTTTCGCGAGGCACCTCTTCAGTGAATTTACGTACGTATTCAGTGGCTGGGTTAAGCACGATGTTAGCAGGGGTGTCGAGTTGTTCTATCACGCCATCTTTCATAATGGCAATACGATCAGCTAAGCGCAACGCTTCGTCAAAGTCATGGGTAACGAACATTATGGTTTTGTGAAGCGTGGACTGCAAACGTAGGAATTCATCCTGCATTTCTTTACGAATAAGGGGGTCAAGTGCAGAAAATGGTTCATCAAGGAACCAGATGTCAGGTTCGATGGCAAGTGAACGTGCAATACCCACACGTTGTTGTTGGCCACCAGATAATTGGCGCGGGTAGTAATCTTCACGACCGGTTAAGCCGACTAGGTCCACCATCTCCATGGCGCGATCTATACTGTCGCTGGTGCTCATGCCTTTCACTTGTAACGGGAAGGCAATGTTTTCTAGCACGGTTTTGTGAGGTAATAAGGCAAAGTTTTGGAATACCATGCCCATTTTGTTGCGGCGCAACTCAATGAGCTGCTTGTTATTCATCTTTAAGATGTCATCACCTTCGATGATGATTTTGCCAGCTGTGGCGTCGGTCAACCTGGAAATGCAGCGTAATAAGGTGGATTTTCCAGAGCCAGACAGACCCATAATAATGAGGAGTTCGCCTTCATGAATGTCGAATGAAGCGTTGTTAACTCCGACAATACACCCTGCTTCTTTGAACTTTGCAGCATCTACTGCACCATTAGCTTTCTTTAATAAACTTTCTGCGTTGTCACCGAAAATTTTATAAACTGATTCACAACGAATAACAGGCCCGTTGGAAGGTGATGTGGCATTTTGCAGAGGCATAAGTAAGTTCTTTTATTAATTAGTTAAGAGGGTAAAGCATCCATAGGGGCTTAAAACGAGCCGCTATGTAAAAAAGAAAACCCTCCGATTGGCTGACCAGTCGGAGGGTTTGGCTACTTTAGGTGTTAATGTCTAAGTGTTACTTAGTCCAAGCTACCCAAGTGGCTTCGTTGTCTGCAAGCCATTTAGCTGCAGCATCCTTGTGGTCCATTCCGTCTGTGTCAACCAAAGCGGCCATTGAGCCGATTTGACTTGTAGAGAAGGAAATCTTGCTGTACGCAGTGTACGCAGCAGGGTGACTCTTCGGGAACTTGTAGCTGGCTGCTTTCTTCAACCAACCTTTTGGTGAACCACAACTTCCGTCACCACCATCAACTACACGACAACCTGCAGTGTACTCTGGGAACTCAATGAAGGTAAAGCCTTCAGCATCGGTAAAGTTTGGTGTCCAGTTAAAGATAATGGTAGCACGGCCTTCTTTCTTAGCTGCAGCTAATTCTGCCCAAAGGGAAGAAGCACCACCGGCATATTTAACCATGTAGTCATCACTCATACCAAGCGCTGCAATACGCTCTTCCATCAAGGTGCCGTGCCAGCTTTGTGGACCTTCTAACCAACGGCCTTTGCCGTCTGAATCCACTGTAGCAAACACATCTTTACAGTTTTTAAGTGCTTCCCAATTAGGTAGGCCAGGACATAGGTTTTGGTCGATCACCCAAGTCGGCACGCCCATTTCTTCTAGGGTTGCTGCAGAGTGAGTGCCTGCGTCGATCAAGCCACCTTTAGCCATGGCATTGTAGAAAGAACCACCAAAGCTTGACTGCCATACTTCGTGAGAGATGGTTACGTCTCCATTACGGATAGATTCATATACCGCTTGGCTGTCGGCTGGAACGTATTCAACGTTGTTGCCCATGCTTTCAAAAATGCCACCAATAACGTGGGCCATTACCACTTGGCTAGACCAGTTGTGGATAGGGATAACAATAGGCTTTGTACTGTCGGCTGCTTTAGCTACGCCAGCGACTGACAATAGGATGCCAGCTGCGCCGGCGATTAACGTATTTTTAAATTTCATTCGTTTTTCCTCTGTATTATTTTTATGTATTGATATTTAGGTATTTACATTACCAATTGCAAATACGCGAGCCGTCAACTATCAGCTTTTTATTACAGCTCCAGCTTAAGCCCTTACACGGGACTTAGTTGGGTCGTAGTGCGAAATGCCCACTACGGTTGCTGGAATACGTTTAATGTGGCCGTCTAATTTGCCCACTTCTACCTGTGTGCCAGGCTCAATGTGGTCTATAGACATGCTACATAAGGCAATGTTTTGGTTTAAAATTGGAGACCGTACCGCGCTGGTGATGGTGCCTACCTGTTGGCGGCCTACGCGTACACATTCGCCGTTGCCGGCAATTTCTTCACCTTCTAATACTAGACCTACCAACTGACGTTGTGGATTCGCTTTACGTTCGATCAATGCATCACGGCCAATGAAGTCTTCTTCTTTGGTCTTAAGTGGCACGGTGAAACCAATACCTGCTTCAAATGGATCCGTTTGATCGTTAAATTCGTAGTCAGCAAAGATCAAGGCAGACTCAATACGTAGGTTGTCGAGTGCTTCAAGGCCTAGGGGTGTGATGCCAAACTCTTGACCCGCTTCCCAAACGGCATCCCATACTTCATGGCCGTCTTTGGGATGACACCAAACTTCGTAACCACGCTCACCCGTATAACCTGTACGAGAGATAGTCACTGGCGCACCCTCCGGGCCGCCAATACGGCCGTGGGTAATGCGGAACGGGCGCAAGTCTTCAATAGAGGTTTGGCAGTCGCGGATGTTAATGATCTTTTTTAGAGTCTCACCGCTCAATGGGCCTTGTACCGGTAAGTTGTGTAGCTGATCATTAGAGTCCTTAATTACCACGTTAAAGTTCTTCTCGGTAGCTACTTTACGTAACCATTCAATGGCACTATCACAACCGCCTACCCAGCGGAAGTTGTCTTGTCCAAAGCGGAACACTGTTCCGTCGTCTACCATACAGCCGTTGTGGTAACACATGGCAGTGTAGATCACAGAACCCACAGCCAACTTGCGAATATTACGAGTGACCGCGTAGTTAAGGAGGTTTTCGGCATCTGGGCCTAGCACTTCACATTTACGCAATGGGCTTAGGTCCATCAATACCACTTTTTCGCGGCAAGCCCAGTACTCAGCAATGGCGCCATAGTTGTTGAAGTGGTTGGCTAACCAGTAGCCGTTGTAATCAACAAAGTGCTGAGTCATGGTGGCAAAGCGGTCGTGGAATGCGGTTTTCTTAGTCATAATTGAATCTGCTGCGGCGTTTTTACGGAAGGCATTGCCCTTCTTGAAATCATTATCAGCGGCGTAAATACGCACGTGAATGTCTGTTGGGTTCCAGCCGTTGGCTGGGGTGGTGTCGTCAGGGCATGCAGTAGAGCCACAAATAAGGTCAACCTTAGCCTGCAATAAAACGTAATCCCCAGGACGAGTCCAAGGCTGGCAAGAGCTATGCTGATCATAATCATCATAGCCCGTGTTGAAAAAGAAGTTTACGGCAGGCCAGCCTTTGCGGGGCGCAACACCAAACTTGGCTAAAGTGGCGTTTAGATTCTCTGTACAGTTAACGTGGCCGGGATAGGCATTATCGTCATAATACTTGGCGCTACAGGCCAGGTTAAAGGTGTCGTGGCGAGCAACAGTGTCTTGGATAACGTTAAGGATGTTAACTTGGTCGTCGGTGTAAAACTTGTCGTACAGGCCTGGCCCAGGGAACGCAGAGGCCATTAGCGTGCGAGTGGTGACGGGGCAAATTGGCTTCTCTACACCTTCAGCCAGCCTTGCCGCGTCGAATGCGACAAAGTCTGAACACTGGCGGCCAGCAACATCGATAATCTGAATGTATTCACCAGCGTTAACCAAATAACCTTCGGCGGTGCTGTTGTTAATGCGAATCTCACGATCAACTACACCTATAGGTGCTGGTAATTCGTCTTCTACGATAACAGGTGCGCCACTTATGCCGACAATAAGGTCCGTAGGCGGCATCAGTTGCTCTTGGCTCATGTCTTCGCCAGGGGCTGCGATAAGGCATAGGCAGTCGTTAGCCACGGTAAAACTGTGTTTGCTTGCAGCTAACGAGTCAGCACCTAATACGGAGATGCCTTTACAACTACTATGGTTGTTAGCACCCATCCATTGGCGTAAGTAGCTGATGTCACTGTTGGCCTCGGTGCCAAGACTATTTATTGCGGGCTTGCCTTGGGTATCAAAAGCCATGACTTGGGCTTCTTGCTGACCTTCAGGGTCGTGCAGCGTTAATGTAGAGCCAGCAGCAAGCTGCAACGAAATCAAATGTTGTGCAGGTACTCGGTAGCGTTGTGTGCCGTCATCACCCAACACTGGGTGAGGCATGGGGTTGGCACTGTAATAGCTAAGGGGTTTCATAGGCCGGTGGCTCAAATAATAACGTTATCGTCGCTGGGTGCAGCGGCAGTCCGTAGGACAGCGTAACAATTTGATGTGAACAGGCTTTGTCTGCGGTGTGTATAGAATGTAGTATATTGTAAATTTTTTTTACATCTATTATCGACAAGACGGTTTGTTAGCTAGCGCACTAGGTCTTGTTGCGCTTTGCTGAGGTGTTCTGCCATGGTGGTTTTAGCCGTTTGAGCGTCGCGGTGGCTAATAGCTTCAAATAAAGCTCGGTGGTGCGCATTGTATAACGCCATGTTTTCTTGGGTCAGTACTTTGCCGCGACTGGCGCGCCATAACTCATGGCGCCTTACTTCGTTAACTTGCTCGTAAATCCATATCATCAATGGGTTGCCGCAAGCTTGAGCGATGGCTTGATGAAAGGCTTCATCGGCAATGGAGAACTGTTCGGCACTGCGGGCTGCTTCTACGCGTTCTAGGGCGGTACGCAATTGTTCTAGGTCGCGGCCGGCGGCGTGGTGCACTGCTAGGTCGACAATGGCTGGTTCTAGCATGTTGCGAACTTGCATTAACTGCATCGGACTAGTGGTGTCGGCGAACTGGCTGCTGCTGGAGTTACCTTGGGCTCTGACGAATGTACCGCTACCTACTTTACGTTCTACTAAGCCCTGTTGTTCCAATAAGGATAGTGCGCTACGAAGGGTGCCACGCGATACATCATAGTGCTGGGCCAGGTCGCGCTCAGCCGGAAGGCGTTCATTTGGGCGATAGACCTTACGTTGAATGGCATCGTTAATGGCAGTTGCTAAGGCTCGGGCACCGTTCGGTTTAGACTGTCGTCTATCTAAGGAGGTATAAGAGGCGGGTGCCGTGCTGGGAAACATTGCAGGGTTCTATGTATTATTGTTAGTGGTCACAGAGTAGCATATATTTTTCATCAATTGGTACAGTAATTGGTTATTAATGGTTAAAGAGCTGTGCGCCTTGCCCAATGTCGAAAATAGGTGGCTCGGGGGCCAAATAATTTTTGTTTTTAAAAACAAAAGTTTAACTAAGAAACATGGTGTTTGTTTAAATAAGTAACAAAAAAAGACTTGCCTCAACAAATTCAAAAATGATATACCTTTACAGCGCTTTATATGGACCTTTGATGTACCAATTAGGTTTTCTTGGTTGAAAATGTAGGTCCCTAAGCCCAAACAACAATAATATTGAGGAGGCATCGATGACAGATTTACAGCAATATGTTGACGCGCCAGG
>CBDUDU010000022.1:0-32102 GCA_965366045.1 uncultured Oceanospirillaceae bacterium | reverse complement strand
CAATCCGGCCTTTTGCGCCTGTCAGCTATCAAGATATTGACTATGAACCCCACTTATTATTGTGCTTTAGACCATTTCGGCAGCCTTAGTTTAACCGGCCAAGACGCCACTGCATTTTTGCAAGGCCAAGTGACTTGCGACGTTGCATTAGTCTCAACATCGCAGGGTCAGGCTGGCGCTTACTGCACACCCAAAGGCAACGTGATTGCCAACTTTGATTTAGTACTGCACCAACAAAGTTTGTTATTACACATGCCGACGAGCATGGTAGAAACGGTACAAAAAGCCATGGCAAAGTACATCGTTTTTTCCAAAGCTGCACTCACTAACGCTAGCGAGCAATGGTCTCGTTTTGCAGTTTGGGGGCCCGAGGCGGCCCAATGTATTCAGCAACTCACAGACAGCCCCAATGGCCAACATAGCGTCAGCACCTTTGATGACGGCTTTGTTTGGGCGGCAGACAGTAACGCCAATGCCTTCATTGTTTATTGTTTACCCAATGCAGCCAAGCGTGTCACCGAAACCCTTGCCAAGGCTGCAAAAGCAGGCACGACTCAAGACTTTGAAGCCGCACAAATCAACCTAGGAGTTGCCTACGTCACCCCAGAAATTAGCGACAGTTACGTGCCACAAATGCTTAATTTACAAGCCATAGGTGCCATTAACTTTAAGAAGGGTTGCTACACAGGGCAAGAAATCGTGGCCCGCATGCAGTATTTAGGCAAGCTCAAACGCCACCTATTTATTGGTGAGGTTTGCAGCACCACAGCGCTAGAAATAGGCCAACAAATTGATGCCAGCAAACGCAAAAACGTGGGCAAAGTGGTTAGCTATGCAACGCTTGGCAACAACAACTATGCCTTTACAGCAGTCATCAACCGTAGCGAAGCGCTTGAAGACCAATTACACCTGCATGAGCAGGAACAGGCTAACATCACCATAGTACCTCTGCCCTACGACATTGACCCACAAGTATTTGAGCGGATTAAGCTCTAGTTTTTACCTGCCACCATGCCAGCATTCGAGTCACTAGGATGATGGGCACGGCATTAACTACAATCAGCACACTCAAAATCAGGCGCATCAAGTCGCTACCATCGCGGTAGTGGCTTTTATTGCCGCTTAGATAGGATTGGAAACAATGATCAGAGCCATCCAGCGGGTAAAAACAGTAGTTAATCAGCCACTGTAAAAAACACCAATACTCACGGGTAAGTGGATTCGAATGACGGGCGTTATACCCCACCCGTGCAGAAATAGTGGAATCGGCGTAACCACCAGCCAAGGCATTACCTAACTGGTCTATGGCAATTAATACCATATACAGCCATTGGTACGGTTTGGGCCGTAGGGTATCGTCTTGTCCTGAAGATTGATGTTGCATAAAAGTAGCCTGAATAACGGTGTATTCAGCTTAGCAGGTTTTTACAACAATTGGATTTGGCTCGGCGCTGCTAATACAGGCGTGCGTTGCCAGTCGATCGGGGCCTGACCCTGTTGTTGAATATAGCCATTGGCCTTAGAGAAGTGGCCACAACCAAAAAACCCTCGATGGGCCGACAAAGGCGATGGATGCACGGCCTCTAAAACTAAGTGTTTTTCGGCATCAATAAAGTGCGCTTTTTTCTGTGCGGGTTTACCCCACAACATAAACACTAGCCCTGTACGCTCACGACTCAGCGCACTAATCACTTCATCGGTGAGCTGTTCCCAGCCTTTATTTTGATGCGCACCCGCCTGACTTTGCAGCACGGTTAATACCGTATTTAGCAGCAACACACCTTGCTGTGCCCATTGGCTTAAATCGCCATGCGTGGCCGGCTTTATGCCTAAATCGGCGCTCAGTTCTTTGAGGATATTACGTAACGATGGTGGGATTTTGACGCCGGGGTTAACCGAAAAACTCAAACCATGGCCTTGGGGTAAACCCTGTTCCATGCCGTGGTATGGATCTTGCCCCAACACCACTACCTTCACTTGCTCAAACGGCGTCAGCTTAAAGGCATTAAACCAGTCTTGCTGCGCAGGCAGTACCGCTTCACCTTGCTCAAGTTGCTGCTGCAAAAAACTCGCAAGGTTCTGCAAAGGTGGGGTTTGTAGGCTAGCTTGCAAGGTGTTGAGCCAAGTGCCATGCACCTGACTCAAACCCGCCGCTTGCCATACTTGCGAGATGGCCATAAGCAAACAACCGTGAGCTTATTTGGCTTCTGGACGCATGTGAGGGAACAACAACACATCACGAATAGACGGCGCGTCGGTAAACAACATCACCAAGCGGTCAATGCCAATACCTTCTCCCGCAGTGGGAGGCATGCCGTATTCTAAGGCCGCAATGTAGTCGGCATCGTAGTGCATGGCTTCATCATCACCAGCGTCTTTCTCGGCTACTTGAGCCAAGAAACGTTCGGCTTGGTCTTCGGCATCGTTCAACTCAGAGAAACCGTTAGCAATCTCACGGCCACCTACAAAGAATTCAAACCGATCCGTTACAAATGGGTCGTCGTCATTGCGGCGCGCTAGAGGCGACACTTCTGCAGGATACGCAGTGATAAAAGTAGGTTGATCTAAACGATCTTCTACGGTCTTTTCAAAGATTTCAATCTGCACCTTACCTAAGCCATAGTAATCCTTCAGCGGAATACCTAAACCTTCGGCAATGGCACGGGCACCTGCTTCGTCGGCCAAGTCTTCGGCTTTGATGCTGGGGTTGTAGTGCAAAATAGAATCAAATACCGAAATGCGCCAAAACGGCTGTTCAAAGTCGTATTCACTGCCTTGGTAAGTAACCTTGGTATTACCCAACACCGATTCTGCAATGTGGCGTAACATACCTTCGGTTAAATCCATCAAATCGCGGAAGTCGGCATAGGACCAGTAGAATTCCAACATGGTAAATTCTGGGTTATGACGGGTAGACAGGCCTTCGTTACGGAAGTTACGGTTAATTTCAAACACTCGCTCAAAACCACCTACCACTAAACGCTTAAGGTAAAGCTCTGGAGCAACACGCAAATACATGTCACGGTCCAAGGCGTTGTGATGGGTCACAAACGGTTTGGCCGACGCGCCACCAGGGATCACTTGCATCATTGGCGTTTCTACTTCCATAAATTCGCGGCTGATGAGGTACTGACGGATCGCTTCTACAATACGTGTGCGAATCACAAAGGTCTTGCGCGACTCTTCATTAACGATCAAATCGACATAACGCTGGCGGTAACGCATTTCTTGGTCGGCAAGGCCATGATGCTTATCTGGCAATGGGCGTAAGGCTTTAGTGAGCAATTGTGGGTCTGTCATATCAACAAACAAATCACCTTTGCCAGACTTTTGAAGTACCCCGGCAATACCAACAATATCGCCTAGGTCCCAGGTCTTAATCTCGGCCAACTGTTCTGGTGCTAAACCTTTACGGTTAACGTACAGCTGAATACGGCCAGACACGTCTTGAATTTCCATAAACGCGCCGCGGTTACGGATGATACGGCCCGCTACCTTTACTGGCAGGGCTAAGGCTTCTAACTCAGGTTTATCTTTTTCGCCGTGGGCATCTTGTAGATCTTGGGCATAGCTGTCGCGGCGAAAGTCATTAGGAAACGCATTTCCCGCTTCGCGGCGCAGGGCCAATTTGGCGCGACGTTCGGCAATTAACTTGTTGTCGTCTGGGATTAAACTGTCGTTAGTATCATTCATAGGTCTGGGTTCTACACTTGGGTAATATTTTAGAGACCGGCCTTAAGGCTGGCTACAATAAATTGGTCTAAATCGCCGTCTAACACCTTATCACAACCACCGGTTTGAACGTTGGTGCGTAAGTCTTTAATACGCTGATCGTCCAACACATAAGAACGAATCTGGCTGCCCCAGCCAATGTCTGACTTGGTATCTTCTAAGGCTTGTGATGCGTCCTGGCGTTTTTGCATTTCTTGCTCGTACAATTTGGCACGTAGCTGCTTCATGGCCGAGTCGCGGTTTTGGTGTTGCGAACGTTGGTTCTGACACTGCACTACAATGCCCGACGGTCCGTGGGTTAAGCGCACGGCTGAGTCGGTTTTGTTAACGTGCTGACCACCGGCGCCACTGGCGCGGTAGGTGTCAACTCGTACGTCTGCAGGGTTAATTTCGATGTCGATATTGTCATCAATTTCTGGGGATACAAACACCGATGCGAACGACGTATGGCGGCGACTACTTGAGTCAAACGGCGACTTACGTACTAACCGATGCACACCGGTTTCGGTGCGTAACCAACCAAACGCATAATCACCTTCAAAACGAATGGTGGCACTTTTAATGCCTGCAACGTCACCGTCGCTGACTTCCATCAATTCAACTTTAAAACCTTTTTGCTCGCCCCAGCGTAAGTACATACGCAAAATCATGCTGGCCCAATCTTGGGCTTCGGTACCGCCGGAGCCGGATTGAATATCCAAAAAAGCGGCATTAGGGTCCATTTCGCCAGAAAACATACGTCTAAATTCAAGTTTTTCTAAACTCGCTGTTAACGCATCGAGCTCGGGCTGCACTTCGTTGAGGGTATCTTCGTCGTTTTCTTCTACGGCAAGGTCGAGCAAGTCGCGGGCATCCACGAGGCCCGTGTCCATGATATCAATGGTATTTACCACGCCCTCTAGCAAGGAGCGTTCTTTACCTAAAGCTTGAGCTCGTTCGGCGTCATTCCATACATCTGGCTGTTCGAGTTCACGCTCTACTTCAACTAAACGTTCCTGCTTACCCACATAGTCAAAGATACCCCCTAAGCACATTAGTGCGCTCGGCAAGGTCTTTCATGGATAGGATGTAAGGATTGATTTCGAACATGTTTCAATACCGCAAATAAGTGCGCAAAAATTGTGGCCAAATTATACCTGAAAGCGAGGTTTTGTGGGTAGTTTTTCAGCTCCCCAAACTTGCATTTAGCAGCAACTAACCTAAGATGTATTTATCGCCCACTTGAGTAACCTGGCCATGCCAAAACCTTTCAATCAGCTCAGTCAAATCACCGGCACACTTCTGCCTGAGTGGGCAGCGTGCCCTCAGCCACAAAAAACAACATTACAGGGTCAGTACTGTCGTCTTGAGCCGCTAACTGGGACACAGCACGCGACTGACCTTTGGCAAGCATTCAGCACAGACACGGACCACCGCTTTTGGACCTACCTACCTTATGGACCGTTCGATAACCAAAGCCAATTGGAGGACTGGATCAATGCCACCTGCTTAGGTGAGGACCCATTGTTTTACGCCGTGGTTGATCAAGCTACTGGCCAAGCCCTAGGTGTAGCCAGTTACCTTCGTATTCAGCCCGCAGTAGGTGTAATTGAAGTAGGCCATATTAACTTTTCGCCGGCTTTGCAACAGACCACAGCGGCTACCGAAGCCATGTACCTAATGATGAAAAATGCCTTTGATTTAGGTTACCGCCGCTATGAATGGAAGTGTGACAACCTAAACTTAGGCTCCAAAGCTGCAGCAAAACGCTTAGGTTTTAGTTACGACGGTTTGTTCAAACAAGCCACCATCTACAAAGGCCGCAACCGCGACACCGCTTGGTTTTCCGTTTTAGATAGTGACTGGCCAAGCCTTCAAGCCGGTTATGAACGCTGGCTGTCAGTGGATAATTTTGATGCTCAAGGAAGCCAGAACACTGCCTTGCATCGTTAATACGAACTTTGACAATGTTTGATGATGACCGCATACTTTTCAAACCAACCTACTAACTTAGGCCAAAAACTATGCATATTTCTCTTACATCCGAACTTGAGTCTCGCATAAAATCAAAAGTTGAAAGCGGTCTTTATAACAATGCCAGTGAAGTAGTTCGCGAAGCATTGAGGTTCATGGATAATCACTAAGACTGGATCCATGAGATCAAACTTGCTCAACTGCGAAAGCAACTGAATGTAGGGTTTGAACAGTTAAATAGCGGGCAGGATATTAGTAGAACAGCCATTGATGGGCATTGAACGTGCCAACTGAGCCACCAGTCCTGCACCAAATCTTCGTAGCATAGTCACGCAAAGCCATGTGATATTCTACAGGAGCAACCAAACAAAACTAGAAATTATACGTGTATTACATGAACGTCAGGACCCAGAAAAATATTCCAGCTAAGCCTGTGTCATTCAGCCCAACTGAGGAAACTCGATTTTAGGGCATCGGTCCATCACCACGGTGATGCCAGCAGCGCGTGCTTTAGCCCCTGCGTCGGCATGGTAAATACCTAACTGCATCCACATCACCTTAGCCCCTTTGGCTATCACCTCATCGGCTAAAGCCGGCATAGCTTCGCTAGAGCGGAAACAATCCACCATATCTATGTCAAAAGGAATGGCCGCGATGCTTGGGTAACAGGTTAAACCTAACATGGTTTGATGCTGAGGGTGCACGGGGATAATTTGATAGCCTTGTTGTTGCAAGTACAAGGCCACCTGATGACTGGCGCGATGAGGCTTGGGAGACAAGCCAACCACAGCGATGGTTTTTACATGGTCACGAATGTGCTTAATATTGTCACTGCTCAAACCATCAATCGCCATGGCTTAAGGACCTACATACACACAACCTGAGGTGCAGGTTTCTTTGAGTTCTAAACGCGAAAGTTGCGGTAATACGGGTTTTAATTGCTGCCAAATCCATTGCACCATAACTTCACTAGTGGGATTTTCTAAGCCGGCAATGTCGTTCAAGTAGTTATGATCTAGTTGTTCGTAAATAGGTTTAAAAACCTTTTTGATATCGCCAAAATCCATAATCCAACCGCTCGTTTCGCCGACTGGGCCAGCCACAACAATGCGTAAGTGAAAGGTATGACCGTGTAAACGCCCGCATTTGTGGCCCGCAGGTACGTTGGGCAAAAAGTGGGCTGAGTCGAAGCTGAAGTCTTTGTAGATTTCCATTAGCGGATACCTGTAATTTTGTGGGTTTGTAAACTTAAGCGCCACTGTGGGTGCTGCAAACAATAATCAATGGTTTGTTGTACATAGCTGTCATCATCGCTCGATGTGGCTATATAGGATTTGTCTAAGGGCTGTAAATAATGGTTTTCGAAGTCAAAATCGATAAACCGATCGGGCATGGCGTGGCGCTGCGGGTAAACCAGCTTGAGCTCGTGGCCAGTGGTTTGCACTATTTCTGAAGTGCCTTTGGGGCTGACACAGATCCAATCGATGCTGGCTGGCACCGGCAACGTGCCGTTGGTTTCGATGGCGATTTCAAAACCTGCGTCATGCAACTCATGCACTAACGCTGCATCGACTTGCAACATGGGTTCGCCACCGGTGAGCACCACTAACGGGTGACCGGGTAAGCCTTCAGGCCAACAACCGGCAATGGCTTGAACTAATTTTTGGGCAGTGTAACGGCCTCCCAGAGTGCCGTCTACGCCGACAAAATCGGTGTCACAAAAGTCACAAATGCTATTGCCGCGGCGGGCTTCACTACCAGTCCATAAGTTACAACCGGCGAAGCGACAAAACACGGCAGGCCGACCCGCTTGCCGGCCTTCGCCTTGTAAGGTATAAAAAATTTCTTTTACCGAATACATAAACCACCCAACCTAAACGTAAGCTACTGGGTCTGTTAATCCCGCTGCAGCAAAAGCCTCAAGCCGTTCGACACAGGAGCCACAGGCGCCACAGGCCTTTTCTAAACCTAAATAACAGGTCCAAGTCTGGCCATAGTCTAAGCCCATGTCGAGACCTGCCTGCAAGATGGCGAGCTTGCTTTGATGCAAGAAAGGGCTGTTGATTTGTACGTCGTCGTAATTGGCTATCGCCGACACCACATTCATGGCATCCACAAATTCTGGCCGACAATCTGGGTATATATCGTGGTCACCCGAATGGGCGCCGTAAAACACCTGGGTAGTGCCTAAAGAAACCGCATAACCAATGGCAAGAGACAATAAGATCATGTTGCGATTAGGCACCACCGTCGACTTCATGTTGTCTTCTTCATACTCGCCAGTGGGAATGCCTATATCGGTAGAGGTGAGCGAAGAACCCTGCAATAGCTGATTAATGGCGGTGATATCCACTAACTTATGAGACACCCCCAAATCAGCACAGACGGCAACGGCTACGTCGAGCTCTTTACTATGACGTTGGCCATAGTTAAACGACAGCGCATACACCTCGTAACCCTGCTTAATAGCAAGGTGTAGTACGGTGTAGGAGTCCATGCCGCCTGAATAAATGACGACTGCTTTTGGTTTCGCGTTTGGCTGCATTGGCGGCTTGTCTTGGGATGAAGAATTAGGCCGCGTAGTATATCTTATTTACGCTGTTTACGCACTTTCTGCGAGCGCAGGCTGCTCTAGTGCTTGCAAGATTCCCTGCACCCACTGAGGTCGGTTTAAGGTATACAAATGCACCCGATTCAAACCATTTTCATACAACCGATGGATCTGGTTAACCGCAATATCCACAGACAATTGATACTGGTCATCGGCGTCCTGCAAAGCTTCAAACTGCTCGACTATACTACGCGGCACGCTGGCACCACAACGGGCAGAAAAACGTTGGATGGCTACGATATCATGAATGGGCATGACACCGACCACAATGGGCACCTCTATACCCTGCTGCTGCGTCTGGTCGACAAAACGTAATAGCTGATCGGTGTCGTAACAATACTGCGTCATAATTTGGCTGGCACCGGCCTCAACTTTACTCGCCAAATGCCTTAAATCAGCACTTTCGCTGGTGGCTTGAGGGTGAGTTTCTGGATAGCCTGCCACTGATATAGTGCCGTCAAACCACCGCCTTAAACCAGCCACCAGATCGGTACCAAACTGGAATCCCTGGGGGTGCGGTACAAACTCGCCTTCTGGGCTGTCGCCGCGCAAGGCCACCAAGTGATTAACACCGGCCGCCACAAACTGTTGCGCAGCTGCATTCACTTCCGCTTTAGTTGCGTCTACGGCAGTGATATGAGCAGCCGTTTTAATGCCATTTCGCTGTAACCGCTTAATGGCATTAAAGCTCTCTCTTTGACTAGACCCACCCGCGCCATAGGTCATGGAGCAAAATTCAGGCTGCCACACCTTCAACGCAGAAATACACGTATCCAAAGCCAAGGTTGTTGGATTAGATTTAGGTGGAAAATACTCAAACGAATAGCGCGGGGTCATAAAACAACTCAATATGTGGTGTCGGCCAAGGTCAATCGGCGCTAACAAATAGGCGAGATGTTATTATGTCAGCAACGGCGAAGCTGCTGGGTGAAACCTTTTAGGTGGTCATGAAACTAATTCAAGCAAAAGGTTAGGGCTAGCAACAAGATCAGCTCTGTTACCTCAATGCTGGCGCCGGCTGTGTCACCGGTCCAGCCGTCGATGCGTTGTAACATCAACCGCCGCATTAGCCAGTAACCCACAACCAACGCAGCGAGGAGAGCTACAAAAACCAACCCTAAAACGTATGTAGTCAACAGCCCTAAAACCAACAATTGTAGCCAAACCCACAGACTTTGAGCTTGATTTTTTAGCTGCGTACCTAAGCCTTGGCCACGTACATAGGGTGTATGCACCACCAGCACCATGGCCTGACAGCGCGCCATGACAGGCACGCACAACAAAGCCATATAAATGACGCCATCACTAGCACCAGCTAACAAACCTAACACTTCGGTTAAGGCCAGCCATTTAACCAGTAAAACCAACACTAATACCACCACGGCAGCAGGGCCACAGGTAGGATCTTTCATTAAATCCAGAGTACGCTGTTTATCACCAAAACCGCCCAACCAAGCATCAGCGCTGTCGGCCAAACCGTCCAAGTGCAAGGCCCCTGTAAACCACACCCACAACACCAATACCAAACCGGCCTGTAAACCAGCGCTCATACCTAAGCCGTAATATTGCACCAACCAAGGCAACACCAGTAAATAGATACCCATGACGATGCCTACTAGCGGGTAATACAGCAACGCCTTACCTGCCGCCTGCTCAGTGGGTGCGGTATTAGCAATGGTAAACACACGATACACTGGAATACGGGTCAGAAACTGAAACGCCAATATGAGGGCATGATAGTGTTGCTTAAAGATCATACAAAATCCTGTTTGGCGGCAAAGTCGACACTAATGTGATAATCCGGCTGGCCAGCATCGTCTTCAAAACTAGCCACGTTCAAACACACTACACCACCGTAGGGCACATCAATATTGAATAAGGCTTGAGGCTGCATTTGTAACAGGTCACTTAACAGGGCGCGGATCACGCCACCATGAGTCACCAACAACACATGCTTTTTATCTTGCTTGAGGGCGCACTGAACCTGCTCGTGTAAACAGGCCATGGCCCGCTTTTGCACCACAGCCACAGACTCACCATTAGGCGCGGCGGCCACCACGGGGTCATTCCAAAACGCCTTCACTTGTTCGGCATGAGCTAACCACACCTCACTGCGCAGATGACCATCCCAATCGCCAAACGACATTTCTTGCAAACGAGCGTCGAGTATTTCTGGCTGCGAATGCAAGGCTGCAAAGGCTGCACAACGTTGCAAGGTGGAACTAACTAAATAATCCACTGGCAGCGCAAAACCAGCATTCGCTTGCTGCATTTGCAACAAACCTTCAGCCGTTAACGCCACGTCGGTATGACCACGGTAAATATCACCGCCTTGGGTCATGCCGTGGCGCAACAGGCTGACTCGCATCCCCTATGCCGACTTCTCAGACACGGCAGCTTCAGCAAAGGTAGCCATTTCATTATGGGTGACACAAGCACTCTTGAGAATAGACAAAGCCACACCGGCGCCGCTGCCCTCACCTAAGCGCATACCTAAATCAAGTATAGTGTCGGCGCCGATAGACGCCATCATGGTTTGATGACCTGGCTCTGCCGAAGCGTGAGCAAAAAACATCCACTGGGTGATTTCAGGCTGGATTTTTGCAGCGATGATAGCCGCCGATGTGGTAATAAAACCGTCCACCAATATAGTTATGCCTAGTTGCGCAGCCCGAATATAAGCGCCCACTAATGCGGCGATTTCCAAGCCGCCAACGTGGCGCAGTGCCTCAACTGGGGAGCTCATTTGCTCACTGTGAGTCGCCAAAGCCGCCTCAATCACTTTACCTTTGTGAGACACTCCATCAGCATCTAAACCCGTACCCGGGCCCACCAAACTTGTGACACTTTGACCGGTGGCCCAAGCGGCTAACGCCGTGGCCGCGGAGGTGTTGGCAATACCCATATCACCACCAATAAAAATAGTCGCTCTGTTAGCCGCTGCGCGGTCTACGGACGCCTTGCCCGCTGCCAGCGCTTGGCCTAACTGTTCTTCGGTCATGGCGGCCTGCTGAGCAAAGTTAGCAGTGCCTGCCATGATGGTGCTATTCACCACATGCGCCATGACAGGCAGGTCGACTACAGTGCCTAGGTTAACCACTTCAAATTGAGCATTATTTTGCCGAGCCAGGGCACAAATAGCAGCGCCACCACGGGAAAAGTTCTTTACCATTTCACCAGTAACCACTTGCGGAAACGCAGATACACCTTCTTCGGCAATACCATGGTCACCGGCAAACACCACCACTTGGGCGTTATCTACACTTGGTGTGCCAGTGCCCTGCATGGCACATAAACGCACTGCTATAGCCTCTAAACTACCTAACGAACCCGGTGGCTTAGTGAGCTGGCCTTGTCTGTCCAAACCTTCTGTTTGCGCTGTTTGGTTAAGTTGAGAGAGATGTTGATTGATCCAGTCGAAATTCATAATTTTGATTACTTTAGGTTTAAGTAGATTGTTTTAAGGGTAATGGTAACCCAGCCACAACAAGTGTGACCTCATCGCATACCTGCGCTAGGCGCTGATTCATCAGCCCCGAATAGTCCTGAAATTGGCGGCTTAATTCGCCCATGGGCACAATCCCCGAGCCCACTTCGTTGCTCACTAAAATGAGCTGATGTTTGGTCTTGCTCACTTGCTGCACTAATTCGTCCAACACAAGATCCAAACCGCCTGCGTCCGCACATAGATGGTTACTGAGCCATAAGGTTAAGCAATCCACCAATACGCAACACGGCGCCCTATCAAGGTCAGCTAAAGTTTGACTTAGCGCCAAGGGTTGCTCTACTAAGCGCCATTGTGTCGGACGACGTTGACGGTGTAACGCAATGCGTTGTTGCATGCTGCCGGCGGCATCACCGTCTCTCACTTCAGCCGTGGCCACATACACGACATCAAGCCCAGAAGCCTTAGCGGCTTGCTCAGCAAGGGCGCTTTTGCCTGACCGTGCGCCGCCTAAAAACAGCTGTCGATGGGGAGTCATACTGAGGTATCCAAAGCAGTGAACCAAACCTTCTAAATCGTTGGGCACCCAGTTTACGTTGATCCTTTACGCATGGATACTTAAAAGCGACCCACATGGGCTATTCCACTTGTTTGGCTCTTGTTCACTGGCTCGCCAATGGGTAGACTGCCGCAAACACTAAGGATACATCACCGTGAAAAAGCCCGCCAGCCAAGCCAAGCACAAACAACGCATGAGCAAAGTAAAACAACAAATAGACAAGCAAATTGCCAACGCCGACAAAGAACAGGGCGTGGCGGTATTACTCACTGGCAACGGCAAAGGTAAAAGCAGCTCAGCGTTTGGTATGTTGGCCCGCAGCCTAGGGTATGGCCATAACTGTGGTGTAGTGCAGTTTATCAAAGGCGACTGGGAATGTGGCGAAGAACTGTTTTTTAGCCAACACCCCCTGGTGTCCTACCATGCCATGGGGGCGGGCTTCACTTGGGAAACTCAAAACCAAGCCGCCGACCAAGCAGCTGCCGAAAGCGCATGGGCGCTGGCAGCCCGCTTATTGGCCGACCCCAAGATTGATTTTTTAATCCTTGATGAACTTACCTATATGTTCAGTCATGGCTGGCTGCAACTGGAACAAGTCACGCAGGCGATTCAGCAGCGCCCAGCGCATATGAATTTAGTCATTACTGGGCGTGGGGCTACGGAACCCCTCATGGCCGTATGTGATACGGTAAGCGAAGTTAAAGATATAAAGCATGCGTTTAGAGACGGCATCAAAGCGCAGCGCGGCATAGAATTTTAGTCTACGCTTGTTACCCAACCCCTCAACACAGGAATCATCATCGACACGCCATTACTACCTTTAATGTCAAAAGTAGTACGCGGGCATGAGCCCAGCCGATGACTTGGCTCAATGCAGTGGTTCGCAATCAGGCACTGGATTTATTACGCAAGCACAAGCGCCACCAAGGCCACGACTCTAGCGATGAAGCTCTAGATCAGCTAGTCGATACGGCAGCCAACCAAGCGCAAGACCAACAAGGGATACATGTGTGTTTAGCGCAACTTAAAGAACAGCAACGCCAATGCATACAGCTGGCTTATTACGAGGGTTTAGCTCACCCATAGGTAGCGGCCCAGCTCAACTTTCCACTAGGCAGTGTGAAGGCCTGGATTAGACGCGGATTATTGGGGTTACGAGAATGTCTGAAACATACGATTTAAGCCAATTAGAAGATGTCGACTTAGCGGCGGCAGAATATGCTCTAGGCAGCCTAGATGATGTCGCCTTGGCACAATAGCCCTGAGCCCAGCCTTAATTTAGTGGTAGCAACTCCAGCCATACAGTTACCAGTCCTTAACTACGTCATGTACAATGGCCAGCAGAACCCCGCCTGGATCATTAACGCATCATTGGCACAACATCAATTGTCCATTGACACCATTGCGCCCGATCCCATGGAACAAGGGCAAGTGTGTGAACTATGGTTGATTCTAGATTTGGGAGAGCCTATCTCGCTAGGTATATTACCCAAACAAGGGCGTATGCAGGTGGATTTTAACAGCCGCATTACTGGCCTTAACAACTGGCAAGAATTATTACATCAAGCTAAGTTGGTGATTAGTTTAGAAGGTATGGCAGGTGCTGGCGGGGGTTACGACATGGGGCCGGTGATTGATAAAGGACCGTGGGTTTCGGCGATGGCTGGCCCAGTGATTAGTTTGTAAAAAAATAGCCTGAGTTGCCTCAGGCCATAAAATCGCCACTAATGCTGTGGAAAGCCACCCCACTTTACCCATAGCTATTCAAGCTGCCAAGTAAATGTACTAAAATTCAGAATTATTCCTAAGCTTTTTTGCGACGAGACACTGTTAATGACCATCGCCTTATTTTTTGGTTCGACCACCGGCAACACCGAAGATATTGCCGACCAAATTCGTGACATTTTTGGGGCTGACCAACTCGACATCTACAATGTCGCCGATGACTCGGTGAGCCTAATGCTCGATTATGACACCCTTATTTGCGGCATTCCTACATGGGATTACGGTGAACTACAGGCCGATTGGGAAGACATTTGGGAAGAAATCGACAACCTAAACCTCAAAAACAAACAGTTTGCTTGTTTTGGCTGTGGCGACCAAATTGGCTACCCCGAATGGTATCAAGATGCCGTAGGCTTACTGCATGATAAGCTGGTGGCTCAGGGGGCTAGCGCCATCGGTTATTGGCCAACAACAGGTTATACCTTTGAAACGTCAAAAGCCGCCACTGCAGATGGTAGCCAGTTTGTGGGGCTCGCGGTAGATGAAGACAGCCAACACGAACTCACCGACCAACGTGTTACTGCCTGGTGCGCACAATTGCAGCAGGAAATTAACTAACCATGACCACTATAGCCAATGCTGGCCCACTTGCAGGCTACCGTGTTATTGAACTTGGACAACTTTTAGCAGGCCCTTTTGCTGGCTGCATGTTGGGTTATTTTGGCGCCGAAGTCATTAAAATTGAATCGCCTAACGGCGGCGACCCCATACGTAACTGGCGCGAAGTTCGCGATGGCACGTCGCTATGGTGGCACTCACTGGCACGTAACAAAAAATCTGTCACTATCGACCTAAAAACCCAAACTGGCATTGATTTAGTGAAACAGCTCATTGACGGAGCGGACATTGTTATCGAAAACTTTCGCCCGGGCGTGGTAGAAGCTTGGGGTATTGGCCCAGACGTCTTTAAACAATCAAACCCAGCACTGGTGTATGCGCGTATCTCTGGTTATGGCCAAACCGGGCCCTATGCATCAAAACCAGGTTTTGCCTCAGTGTGTGAAGGCATTAGTGGGTTTCGTTATGTTAATGGTCACCCAGACCAAGCCCCCGTGCGTCCTAATTTAAGCATTGGCGACACCATATCGGGTATCCATGCGGCCCTTGGCATTTGCTTGGCTTTGCTGGAGCAAAAAAACAGTGGCCAAGGCCAAGTTGTAGACGTGGCCCTGTACGAATCGATGTTTAATTTAATGGAAGCGGTAGTGCCGGAATTTGATGGCGCCGGTGTGGTTAGAGAACCCTCTGGCAGCACGGTCACGGGCATCGTGCCCACCAACACTTACCGCTGCCAAGACGGAAAATATGTAGTGATTGGCGGCAATGGCGACTCTATCTTCCAGCGCCTTATGGTGGCTGCTGGTTACCCAGACATGGCCACTGACCCCGCCCTAGCATCCAACGCAGGGAGGGTTGCCAACGAAGCTAAGATAGACCAAGCCTTGTGCAGTTGGTGTGCGCAAAACAGTTCCGTTAGTATTCTTGAAATACTGGATAAAAACAGAGTGCCGGGTGGTCCCATATACAACGTAGAAGACATGGTCAAAGACCCACACTTTAATGAAAGAGGTTTGTTTGAGCAGGTAGAAATCAACGGCAAGCCACTAAAAATACCAGCCATTCTACCTAAACTAGACAAAACTCCAGGCTCCACCCGCTGGGCAGGGCCAACACTGGGTAGCCATAACACCGAAGTTTTACAAGAATTTCTTGGATTGTCGGATCAACAACTAACGCGCTTGGCGCAAGACGGCGTTATACAACAACCAACATAGGGACAACCCTTGCAGCCCCAACACCCACGCCCACGCATTAAAATAAGCCACTTGAGGGTAGACTCCTGCGGCGTTAGTGGGCCACTGGTCAATAAGCATGCCCAAACCCCACTGCCCAGCAAAGGCACACACAAACACACATAGATTAAGGCTGGTATTGACCCGCCCAACCAGTGCTTTGGGTATAGACTGGGATAAATAGGCATACATCAGCACCCCAGAAGTACCAAAAAAGCCACTAAGACCCCACCACAAGTGATGCCACTGGCTCCATTCATTAACAATCACCAACTGGGTGAGTAGATAAACCAACATACCTACAACACTCACCACGTGGGCTCCTATACCAAACTTTTGTAACCAGCCAGCCAACCAGCCCAGCAAAGCAAAGCCAGCGGTCATGGCTAACGCCATAGTCAACAACACTTGCGCCGCCTCTGCGGGCGAAAGCGATAAGTAATCCCGTAACCAATAGCCTGCCCAAAGGCCAATAAAAGCACCAAATATACCCTGAGTTGCAACCGAGAGAGGGGCCAGTTGATAGAAGATAGGACTCTTAATAACTTGCCAAAGCTCAGACAATTGCTGGCTTACTTTCTGCTTCTTAACGACCACCACATAACGCGGCACTAAGGTCAAAACCAAACCACTAGCCAGCAGTGAAGCCAACGCCATAGCTTGAAACAATAGGCGCCAATCACCCCAAGATAAGAACCATTGCACCGGTGTTGAGGCCGCCACCACGCCCAAACCTCCGGTCATAAGCTGTAGACCATTAACTAACGGCAACCTCTGCACAGGCAGTAAATTAGCATAGGCCGTAAAGGCCGCCATAAGGCATGCAGAAACGCCAATGCCAATTAGGCCACGGCCTAGTAACAACCCTTCAATGGAATTGGCACTGGCAAATATCCACGCCCCTAACGCCGCCAACAGTAGCAAGGCAGCGCTCACTTTTCGGCTTTCATAACGATCGAGCAGAATACCTAAAGGCAATTGGCACAAGGCAAAGGTTAACAAATAAACGCTGCTTACCATGCCTATTTGAGCGGCATTGAGGCCAAACTCTGACACTAAGTCAGGCGCAATAACCACGTTAACCACGCGATATAAAAACGATAAGAAATAGCCAAAGGCAAAGGGCATAAAGAGCTTGAGCAGCATTAAATCATCCTTTTAAAAAGCAAAAAGCCCTTATCTCTAAGGGCTTTTTATCGACTTTACCTTACATTCTTGGGTACAGTCTAGAACGGAATGTCGTCGTCAAAATCAGCATCAAAACCACCAGGCTGCTGCTGAGGCTGCTGGGCAGCTTGTTGTTGGTATGGCTGTTGCGCCTGTTGTGCTTGCGGGCGACCTTGTGGCGCTTGCTGATTGTAGTTCTGCTGCTGTGGTGCTTGGCCTTGGCCACCGGCTTGAGCGCCACCTTGACGGCTGTCTAGCATTTGCATTTCTGCCGCTACAATTTCTGTGGTGTAGCGCTTTACACCATCTTGTTCCCATTGACGGGTACGCAAAGAACCTTCTACGTAAATCTTAGACCCTTTACGTACGTATTCGCCTGCAATTTCTGCCAAGCGATTAAAAAACACCACGCGGTGCCATTCTGTACGTTCTTGAGGTTGACCGGTTTGTTTGTCTTTCCAAGATTCCGAGGTAGCCAATGTTAGGTTGGTGACTGCACCACCTGAGGGCATAAAACGAGTCTCTGGGTCGCCGCCTACATTACCTACTAAAATTACTTTATTAACGCCACGTGCCATGATCTTCTCCTGCTGTATAGGTGAGACCTTCACACGAAACAGGTCTCAGTATTAAGTTTCTGTATGTATTAGCACACTAAAAATGCCCAACTTCGATGAATTGGGGAGCAAATTATAGGCTTAATGGCGCAACTATTCAAAGCCTATATTACATTGCGTCTACCTTTCACTAGCGCCTATAATGGTTGGTTTGGCCCTTAGCGGATTGACCCATGGACACCATCATTGTACGCGGCGCGCGCACCCACAACTTAAAGAACATCGACATCGACATTCCTCGCGACAAGTTGGTGGTCATTACCGGATTATCCGGTTCGGGTAAGTCATCCCTAGCCTTTGATACGCTTTATGCCGAAGGCCAACGACGCTACGTAGAATCCCTGTCTACCTATGCCCGCCAATTTTTATCGATGATGGAAAAACCCGACATAGACCACATTGAGGGTTTGTCACCCGCCATTTCCATTGAGCAAAAGTCGACGTCTCACAACCCGCGCTCTACCGTGGGCACTATCACCGAAATATACGACTATTTACGTTTGTTGTTTGCCCGCGCTGGCGAACCACGCTGCCCAGAACACGATTTGCCGTTGGCAGCACAAACTGTAAGCCAAATGGTAGACCAAGTACTGGCCCAAGAAGAAGGCCTGCGACTAATGTTGTTAGCGCCTGTGGTGCAAAACCGTAAAGGTGAGCACTTACATACCTTGGATGAGCTACGCAGCCAAGGCTTTATTAGGGCGCGTATAGATGGCACCCTGTGCGATTTAGACGACACTCCCGACCTAGAGAAAAACAAAAAACACACCATCGAAGTGGTGGTCGATCGAATTAAGGTTAAAGACGGCCTGCAATTACGCTTGGCAGAGTCTTTTGAAACCGCACTCAACCTCACAGACGGCATTGCCAAAGTCGCGTCCATGGACGACCCAACAGCCGAAGAAATGATCTTTTCTTCGCGCTTTGCCTGCCCTACGTGTGGCCACTCCATTGCCGAACTTGAGCCAAGGTTATTTAGTTTTAATAGCCCATCCGGTGCCTGCCAAAGCTGTGACGGCTTGGGTATTCGCCAGTTCTTTGATGCGGGTAAAGTAGTTCAACAACCCGCGAACAGCTTAGCCGAAGGTGCCATACGAGGCTGGGATCGCCGCTCTATTTATTACTATGGCATGCTCAGCGCCATGGCCAAGCACTACCAATTTAGCATGGAAACCCCATGGCAGGAATTGCCCGCCGATGTACAAAAAGTAGTTCTCTACGGCACCGGTAAAACCTCCATCGAATTTTACTACATCAATGACCGTGGGGATAAGATTAGCCGCAACCACCCATTTGAAGGCATTATCAACAACCTCCAGCGACGTTACCGTGAAACCGAATCGAACATGGTGCGCGAAGACCTAGGCAAATACCTAAACATGCAGCCCTGCCCTAGTTGTGACGGCAGCCGCTTACGTACCGAAGCACGCCATGTGTTTATTGACGGGCTTAATTTGCCACAAATCACCAGCAAAGCCGTAGGCACTTGCTCAGATTACTTTGCCAATTTAAAACTGGAAGGCAAACAGGGCCAGATTGCTGATAAGATTCTAAAAGAAATCCGTTTACGTTTAGATTTCCTCGTTAACGTGGGACTAGACTACCTCACCCTCGACCGTAATGCCGACACCTTATCCGGCGGCGAAGCCCAACGTATTCGGTTAGCCAGCCAAATCGGTGCCGGCTTAGTGGGCGTAATGTACATTCTAGACGAGCCTTCCATCGGTTTACACCAGCGCGACAACGAACGCCTACTCAAAACCCTGATTCACTTACGAGACTTAGGCAATACCGTCATTGTGGTGGAGCATGATGAAGAGGCCGTACGCCTTGCTGACCACGTAATCGACATTGGCCCAGGTGCTGGCGTACATGGTGGCCGCATCGTGGCACAAGGCACCCCAGAAGACGTCATGGCCAACCCAAATTCCCTCACTGGGCAATATTTAAGTGGCGTTAAGTGCATACCGGTGCCCGACAAACGCAACAAACCAAAAAAAAATAAATGGCTTAAACTCATCGGCGCCACGGGCAATAACCTAAAAAACGTTGACCTAGCTATTCCCACAGGCCTGATGACGTGTATTACCGGTGTATCGGGTTCCGGCAAATCCACGCTCATTAACGCAACACTCTACCCTTTGGCGGCCACCGTGCTTAACAAAGCCACCACCCTTGTTGCGTCCCCCCATAAGGCTGTGGTTGGCTTAGACTTAATGGACAAGGTGGTCGACATAGACCAAAGCCCAATTGGCCGTACACCCCGTTCAAACCCTGCCACTTATACCGGTATATTTACCCCTATTCGTGAGTTGTTTGCTGGCACCCAAGAAGCTCGCTCTCGTGGTTATAAGCCCGGCCGTTTTAGCTTTAACGTTAAAGGCGGCCGTTGTGAAGCTTGCCAAGGCGATGGCGTAATAAAAGTAGAAATGCACTTTTTGCCCGACGTGTATGTGCCTTGTGACGTGTGCAAAGGCAAACGCTACAATCGCGAAACGTTAGAAATCCAATACAAAGGCAAAAACATTACCGAAGTCTTGGGTATGACCGTAGAAACCGCAGTTGAGTTTTTTGCTGCAGTACCCATGATTCATCGCCGCCTGCAAACCCTCATGGATGTGGGGTTAAGCTATATTTGTTTAGGCCAAAATGCCACCACCCTTTCTGGCGGTGAAGCGCAACGAGTTAAGTTGTCTCGGGAGCTTTCTAAGCGTGACACAGGCCAAACCCTGTACATTCTAGACGAACCCACCACTGGGCTTCATTTTGCCGACATACAGCAGTTGCTGGTTGTTCTACACCGCCTCAGGGATCACGGCAACACTGTGGTAGTGATAGAACATAATCTAGATGTCATTAAAACTGCAGATTGGATTGTGGACCTAGGCCCAGAGGGGGGTAATAAAGGGGGTCAAATCATAGCCACAGGCACGCCAGAAGAAGTGGCCGCTAATCCAACTTCCCATACGGGTCGCTTTTTGGCGCCGCTATTAACCTAAAGCGTCACACTGCCGATGTTCATTTTAGCTATTAGACTCACCTGTCGGTTCACTTGTGTCTTCTGACTCAGCTGCCGCTTCTTGCTGGTAACAACAGTCAAGTGAGTATTGTGGATACCACTATACGACATTGTGACACTAAGTGGTGCAACTTGGGCCAATAGCGCGAGTCCGGGTTTAACCTGCGATGAATTCACCAGCCAAAACCTTGATGGCTGGACAGATGGCACCAGTACCCTGTACATTGATCAAGAGCGCAATGTCGTCACCCTCGACTTCGCTTGACGCTGGTTTTAATCCCCATTCACTGAGCCAAAGAGCAAAGGAGTTAAATGTATCGACTACTTCTATTGACGGCCATTATAAGTTTGGCCGTCACCAGTTCGCCTGTGTCTGCCACCGACGACTGGGTAGCAGCCGTGCTCGACCACCCCAGCTTACGTGTGCATCACAGCACCATAGAAAAACAGCAATGGAAAATCTTAGAACTTGAGGCAGAAAAAGGCTTTGATTTTGACATTAGAAGTTCTGCACACCTGCCAATAGCGGAGCACTTTGAGCACTCGTTCAGTCGGGTTGCCACCTCCGACCCATACTTAGACTTAGTTTTTAGCGCCAGCCAGACGGTGTACGATTTTGGTGAAGCCGACGCCCTCATTGATGCGGAACGAGCGCTGCGAACCAAAGCCCACCTAGCCTTCGCCAACGGTTTTGAACAACAAACGCACAGCTTATTTAGCTTAGTTATTCAGCATCAAAAAGCCCAACAAACCATACTCATAGTAACTGCCGCTCAAGCTGACATTGATTTGGTCCAGACCGACCTAGTACACCGCTTCGAGGCAGGTTTAGGCACCCTAGCGGATATCCGCCGAACCCAACTTAGTCAGATCGATTTAGAAACCCAAGTCATCCAGCTGTTTAACAAAATGAACGCCGTAGAACACCTCATTAGCAGTGATTACGGATTAGCGATCGAGCCCTTGATTCTCGCGTGGAATGACATTGAACCACAACTACAGCTCGCCGCTCGGATAGACGCACAAAATTTACGTAGTAGTGCGATCAGCCAAGGTTCCCAAACGTCCCTGCGCCATCAACGCAGTAGCATCGCCGCACAAAAAAAACCAAAGGTCGTTGTCGACCTTAATACCACGCTGTACGATGTGACACGCAGCATAAGCAACTATCGTGTTGCCGGTGAATTTCGTGTAACGTTCCCTGCATTTGATAGCGGTTATCGCTCTGCCAAAATGGCAAGCATTAGTCATGCCATAACCGCAGAGCAACGCGCCTTAGAGCAGGTAATTCAACAAAAGGCATTAGACTTAAAAACCAGCAAACGTCAGTTAGACGATTTAAAATTACGCCAGCAAGAAGGTATTAAAAAGTATAACAACCTCACCTTACAGCTGAATAATATGAAATTAGCATTAGGTAAAACAGCCAATGATCATGCCGGCTTAGCCAGTTTACACACCCAAATCGCCAGCACCCAAATTGATTTAGTCAGTATCGCCTCAGGCATGCAACAACTGCTTCTTGACCAAGTTTTATTAAGCGAACAAATCATTCACCAATTTAACGTGACGTCAGAACAACTACCATGAGTAAACCATACCACCAATCGGCATCCAAACACTGGTTTTTTGGCCCTGTTATACGCAGCAAACGACTCTACATGCAGGTTATTCTAGCCTCCGTATTCATTAACCTATTTGCCCTAGTTAGCGCCTTTTATATCATGACGGTGTATGACCGAGTTATTCCTAATGAAGCCATGGAATCGCTCTTAGCGTTAACTATTGGTGTCTGCATTGTGATGGCCTTTGATTTTATCATGAAGGTCCTGCGCGGCGTATTCACCGACCAAGCGGGTATTAATATCGACCACGACGTAGCGGACAACTTATTTGGTCGTTTAGCCCAAAACGACAATGTAGGTGGCCAAAAAGCCACCGGAGCCATGGCTAATACAGTCAAAGATTTTGATAGCCTAAAAGACTTTTTAGCCTCCGCCTCGTTTGTGGTGTTTGCCGATCTACCTTTTGTATTTTTGTTTATATTTGTGCTTTACAGCATCGGCGGACCCATTGCCACCATCCCTGGTGGCATCGTCATTGCTGTATTATTAGTTGGCTTAATGGTACAGCCCATCATCAAACGCCTCACCTTTAACGCCATGCAAGACGGCCAATCCAAACAGGCTGTGTTAGTGGAAGTACTTAATAGCTTAGAGACCATTAAAACCTTGTCGGGTATTCGTCTACTGCGCAACCGTTGGATGGACAGCGTAGGTCGCCAAGGCGTAGTCACCGCCAAGTCGCGTTTTTGGACGCAACTTACCACCAACTTTTCTCAGCTGGGTCAGCAAGCCTCGCAAGTGGGTATTGTGGTTTATGGTGTAGTATTAATTACCAGTGGTGACCTCAGCATGGGTTCGCTCATTGCGTGTGTCATTTTATCCGGCCGTACGCTGGCACCCTTGGGCCAACTCACCAACCTATTGGGCCGTTTTAACCAATCTGTTAATGCCTACAAAAACCTCAACGAACTCATGTCCGAACCCGTTCTGGAAGCCTCTCGCATGGGCCAAATTAGACGCGAAGAAATTGTGGGTGACATTCGTTTTAGCCATGCAAGTTTTCGCTACCCTGACACCAAGGCAGACACCCTAAAGCAACTAAACTTCAACATAAAAGCAGGTGAGAAAGTCGCCATTTTAGGCAAAATAGGCTCCGGCAAAACCTCCCTTTTACGTTTGCTCGCAGGCATTTACGACCCCACTGAAGGAAGCGTACAAATCGACCAAACGGAAGTAGGTCATATACATCCAGAAGACTTACGTCATGGGCTAGGCGTCGTACTACAAACACCCATGTTATTTTCTGGCAGCGTAAAAGAGAACTTACTGTTAGGCAAACCCGATGCCACCGACGAGGAAATTATTGAAGCCGCCAAACAAGCTGGTATCGATGAATTTATCGGCCAATTACCAGACGGCTACGAAACCCTACTCACAGAACGAGGGCAACAGTTATCGGGCGGCCAACGCCAAGCCATGTGCATTGCACGCTCATTAATTAGCAACCCTTCTATTGTTATTATGGATGAACCCACCAGTGCCATGGACTCAGGCACAGAACAACAACTGATGTTCCGCCTCAAGTCTTTGTTTGAATACAAAACCGTAATCGTGATCACCCACCGCGGCACCTTACTGTCTCTTGTGGACCGCGTAATCGTTATGGACAGTGGTCGTATTGTTGCAGACGGCCCAAAAGAAGAAGTGCTCAGGAGCCCTAAAACCGGAACCCAATCGTGAAATCAGGCAAATTAACCAACGTTATTTTTTATCTTATCTGTGGCTTTTTCATCATCGCCATCTACTGGTCCATGAACACAGAAATAGATCAGGTAGTTCGCGCAGAAGCCATGGTTGAACCCACCGGCAAAGTACAAGTGGTACAAAACCGCTACCCCGGTTCTATAGACAAATTTAGCGCCCGCATTGGCGATTCAGTCACAAAAGGGCAAGTTTTGTTCTGGCTCAAACAAGAAGACAACGAAGCCGCCATTAAACAAAATCGCATTACTTTCCACAATGCCAAAGCCGAGACAGCCCGCTATCAGGCCGAAGCCTATGGCAAAACCCTAGATTTTCCCCACCTATTGCCTGCGCGTTTTATCGAACAACAACGCGCCATATATCAGGCCAAAAGCCGTGCTATGAAAGAGCAATTGGATATTATTGAGCAAGAAATTGCCAGCAAGTCGAATGCCATATTACAAGCTCAAACCGCGGTCGTTTCTGCCCAAGACAGCCTAACGCTTACGCTTGAAGAAATGAGCATTTACAAGCCCTTAGTGGATGCAGGCGTAGAGCCTAAAATTAAGCTACTGAGCCTACAACGCCAACAGCAAGATGCCCATGGCAGCATCAGCCAGCAAACCTTGGTAGAAGCCGGTTTAAACATCGACATCGACACCTTAAAGCGGCGTAAGAACCAAGTTGTCATGGATTACCGTGTACAGGCCGAAGAACGCCTAGCAGAAAGTACTAATACCATGACCAAGGCCAGTGCCGAATACACGTCACTGACCGACCGCATGGCTATGGCTGAAGTTAAAGCGCCCAGTGATGGCATTATTTCCGCTATTTACGTTACCACTCAAGGTGCCGTGGTAAGTGGTGGAGAAACGTTGGCAGAAATCGTGCCGCAAACGAAGTCCTACCGTGTGCTGGCCAAGGTCCAACCGGCCGACATTAGCTTAGTTAACCAAGGCCAAGCATGCCGCGTATCCTTTACCGCCTATGACTTTGCTAAATATGGATCCATGGATGGAAAAATTGTCAATATTGCGCAAAACATTACCGAAACCAACCAAGGCCTCATGTATTACGAAGTGTGGGTAGAAACCACCAGCACAACATTCTCCAAATCGGATGTTGTGCCTAACATCATGCCTGGCATGGTGGCCCAAGTGGACATTGTAGGTGAAAAATCCCGCATTATTGATTATATACTCACACCCCTAAAGCGCACCGCAGCAGTGGCTTTAACCGAACAGTAAGTTGCGAGTTAATCCACTGAATTGATCTTCACCAGAATAGACAACTGACTGATGATTTCCTGTTGTTTTTTCTCTTGCCACTGCTTCCGTATAGCCTGAACGAGGAGGTCTTGCACCTCTTCTAGTGGTTTAACGCTGGCTGGAGTGATACCGTTAACCAATATAAAATGGCTGCCCGTATCGGTAACCACAGGCGTAGAAATGCTGCCCACCGTCAAGTTACTGATGGCCTTAAATATCTCTGGTTGTAGCTGATCAATTTGCAGCCAACCTAAACTACCCCCATTAACTGCTGATTCAGCATGATCGGAGTGCACCTTACTGAGTTCGGCAAAGCCGTCTGGGTTAGCCTTAATTTCCTCTAGCACTTGAGCTAAACGCGCTGCATCGGCTTGTTTGTCGTCACTGTGTAGTAAAAACAACTGCGACAAGTTCACTCGAGCAGGCGCAACAAACTGAGTTTGATTGTCTTGGTAAGCCGTATCGACCTCTGCTTGGCTAGGGAATCCTGGCTCGGGTTGAGTGGCTAAGTTTAGCCATTGGTCAATCATCGCCTTGTCATACGCTTGGCGCACCGCAAATTCTACAACAGCGGTGTCGTCCAACTTAGTTTCTTGAGCCAGCTTGATAATGTGTTTACGTAAGGCAATTTTATTCACGTATGCGGCAAATACCTCACTGTCCTCACTCAGGGCCTTACGACCAGCCTCAGAGGCATTAGCCGCAGCTAACCGAAGCTCAGACCAGGTAACTTCTTGGTCCAACATGGTGGCCACCACCGACACGCCTGGCTTACCTTGCCAATCCCCTAGCAATCCGGCTTGCGCGGTGACAGGAATAACACAGGCCGCCAAAATCATAGAACGGAACCATGGGTGTGTGTTAAAAATAGTCATTATATTTCCTTAAATGATGTCGAGAAAAGTGTCGCCGCCTATAGCGCTGACTAAGTCGTCGGCACTATTAAAATCGTAATAACCGCTGCTATTAGCCGTAGCCGAAACATAAGTGCTATCAACGG
Source organism: uncultured Oceanospirillaceae bacterium (assembly GCA_965366045.1). Lineage (GTDB taxonomy): Bacteria > Pseudomonadota > Gammaproteobacteria > Pseudomonadales > Balneatricaceae > Njordibacter. The sequence goes on along the minus strand of CBDUDU010000022.1, from coordinate 5,845 downwards.
TAGTGCCATTAAGCACCAAGGTCACCGTAGCGGTGCCATTATCAACAGTGGCATCGCCAAATACCAATTGAATCTGGCTGTAATCCAACGACGCTTGGGCATCCCACTTGCTACCAAATGAGGCTTTAAATTCTGCCAATGTGTTGGTTTCATCACCGATAACATGGTATTCCTCCAACTGTATAATATCGGTACCAATAGTAAAGTCGGTCATGGTGTCATTGCCATCGGCAGACAGAAACTTACCTTGCACTTCTTGGATATGGTAATACAACGTGTCGGCGCCATCACCGCCCGTTAAACTGTCGTCACCAAAACGACCCTTGAGCAGGTCGTTGCCTGCACCACCATTTAACGTGTCGTTACCGTAACCACCGTTTAGGTGATCATTGCCGTCACCGCCGTTAAGCGTGTCTGCATCGCTGCCACTGGTAACACCAATAGCACCACCTAGCAGAATGTCTGCGGCTGCTGTGCCCGTGAGCACTTGTGCCGTGGCGTCGCCTTCCGTTACCGTCCAAAATTGCAGTGTTTGGCTTACCGCGCCACCCTTGGCATCGGTACAGGTCACATCCACATTGAGACTCGTGCCAGCGGATAGCACTTGGTTAGCATTTAATACCAACCAGCTGGAGCCATCAGTCGCCGTTTGCACCGACAGTTTAGCCGAATCGGTGCCCGACAAAGTAAACGTGAGGCCGTCTTGGTCTGGGTCTAAAAAATAGCCCGCCATTTTGCTGGTGCTATCAGTGGCCTGGGCTTGATTGGTGGTTAAATCTGCCAGCCAAGTCACATCAGAACTGCTGGCAACAGGGTCTAAATATGCACTAGAGCGCGCCACAAATTCGGGTAAAAAGTTGCCGTCATCCAAGCTAATCTGAGCCGAAGCCACAGAGGTGGTGATATCCGTACCGGAAGCATTAGCGACCGTCATTTGGGTGTCTAAAATAAGATTTTGTGTGACGTCACTAGTGTCTGCAATTTCAACCTGTCCAGATCCGGTCAATACGGTTAAACCCATATCGGTTAGCGCCGTCATGTTAGCGGCTTTAACCACAATATTACTGCCCACAGAAAGCTGGTTAATCCCCGTGATATTTAAGCTGCCAAGGTTAATGCTAGCACTGGTTTCTCCACTTGCTACCACACGTAAGGTTGAGCCACCATCACCGGTAATCGTAAGCGACGCCAGTTGCAGAGTTGAAAGAATAACGTCAGAATGCATGGTGATATTTTCAATACCCGTTAGGGTCACAGAGCTCATATCCAGAGTGCCATAAAGGTGCAGCGTATCGGCGCCGTCACCGGCATTAAGAATCTCGCCAGAAGCGGCCTCACTGGTGCTTTGGCCATTTAACGTGGCCAAGGTAACTACCTTATCTAAGATTGAGGGAATGTCACCGCTGGCGTATTCATTGGCAGTAGTGGTACCTATCACCACGATGGTGTCGTCACCGTCACCGGTGCTGACGTTATCGGCGCCAGTGCCTGCACGCACTACGTCGGCTCCTGTTCCTGTGGTGATGGTATCGATACCCGCGAAGCCATTAACAACAAGACCAGCAGTGTCAGCCGATTTCGCCAAAGTGTTTGCGCCACTGGTGCCGGTGTAAACGCCGTCAACCAGCGTAAAGGCTGAATCCGTAGCCGGAGTGGCACAGGCAGTCAGTACTAGACTGGTCAATATAGTGGTGCCTGCCATGCCTCCTCGTTGTAATGTCGACTTTTGGCCTGCAAGTCTGCCGGAGGTGATAGTTGAGCTCACGTGTTGTTGTATATCCATGTTGTTCACCTTGTTATAATCCACCAGTCTCTTTAATACTTTAGTTATCCTTATTCAACAAAGGCCATGAGTTACCAGCTATAACCTAGGTTAAAGGTAATCTTGTTCGTGTTATTCGTACTCGCATCAATGTTATTACGATAATTAACATTAGCCAGTAGGCCGCCTAGGCGCCAATCCATATTCAGCGCCATTTCATTGGCGGAGCAACTATTGCGACCTGCAGAGGTGGCCGTAGCGGTACCTGCGCGGTTACTACAGCCTGGATCCACATCTCGGTACCAGCTCACCGCTTGGGCATGCTTAAAACTCACACCCACCGACACATTCTCGGCAATAGGGCGCACCAACTTAAGACCCAATGAATAACCCGAGGAACCGCCATCGGCACCTGCAAATTGGTAGGCCTTGGGCAATTTTTTACTGGGCGTATATTCACCGTGAAAATCAAATTGCGCAGTAAAGCTGTTGGGCAACACCTGCGCCCGTGATACATCCACATACAGCTTCCAGAAATTGGGATCCATGCCAGTCACATTACCAATGGGGCCGATAATAGGTTCTACGTCATTGCTGATATTTTCTAACTTGCGATCGATGTCCTCCTGGGTCATAGAACCAAAAAAGCCTTCAAAGGCGTGTTTAAGGGAAACAGACACAAAACTACGGCCTTTAAACCCTTTCAACAATGTCAATTGCTCGGTTTGAAGAGTAACATCGCCCACCATTAAGCGGTCTTCCGAATCCACATAGGCAAAGCCTGCAGGGTGATCAAAACCGGTGTTGTAGACAGTTTTTGCTTGCGCTGTTTTACGCTCAAAACCGGCGCTCCAGCTATAACTTTTTTGACTATTAGTCTCGTCTTCCAACCATAGCGGTTGCTCATAACGTAGCCCCAGCGAGTTACTGCCACCTTCGTAACGCACCTGATCAAAACCCACTTCGGTAGGGTCCATACGATAATACAAATTAGAATACCCCACGCCCAACTTGCCTGCAGACCCGCCCACAGGGCGCTTATAGTTAAACGACATAGAACCCAAATACTTGACGTTATTCAAAGACGTGGTAAGTGCCATGGTCAACACATCGCTGTTGCCTGTAACATTACTAAACACTGCGCTAGAAGACAGACGATTCTTGCCGGTAAAGCGGCTGCCCGAATTATTCACCGATAAAGCAAACGTGTCTTCTAAGTCTGTTAGTTTTAATATCAGGTCGGTAACGCCTTCGGCTTGCTGCACCAAAGTGGGTTGCACCTTGGTGGCCGGTAGCTTCGACAAAAGGCGTAGACGGCTATTGAGCGTAGGCAAATGAATAACTTTACCTTGTAAATCGTGTAGCTGAGTAAGGAATAAACGCACATCGTAGAGGTAGGTTTCTGCACCAGAGAGCTTAATCTGCCCCAACTGGCCTTCCACCACCTTAAGCACCACCACGCCATTATTCACTTTCTGGGCGGGAATAATACATCGAGTTGTGGCATAACCTTGCTCTACAAATAATTGTGTGATTTTTTCCGCGACGGCTTTTAGGTCCGCAGAGGTCATCATAGTACCCACATAAGGCTCGACTAAGGAGACGATATCGCCTTTATCCATCACCGTATTGCCTTGCAGCTGAATACCATTGAGTCGAAATTGAACCCCCTGTTTCAGCTGACTGCCTCCAGTGGGTTGTGCACTTTTATCGACTTTAACGTTTTCAATCACCGAACGTTCCTCATCACCAATCAACCTCCCTTTAGACCCAGCCTGCCCTGAGCTTACCGAACTTTCTATGTCGTTAATTTCCGAGGGAGCTAGTTCCGTGCGTTGCGGCGGTGCTGCATCACCTGCACCCATTGCTGATAACGCCATCAATGACAGCCCAAGTAATCCCAAGCACCTCCGGACGAATAATCCTCCTTGACCCACTGCCGCCATTTACTGCTCCGAGTATGTTAGTAATTTTTGGAAATTAGACAACGACATTAAGTGGGCTACAACCCACTTGTAAGCCCCAGACTTAATGAGATCCAGCACCTCACTATTACCTAAGTCAGAAAGTTTTTCCTCATTAACACGCTTAAAGCCTGTAAGGTTAACGGGGTCACCATTTTGTACCATTTTAGCCGTAGCATCTTCCAACAAACCTTTGTCGTCCAACATCTTGATCATGGCCTGCGTATGAATGCTTGCTTGCTGGTACTGATTAAGAAAGTCGAGAACCCGAGTGGTGTATTCAGAAGCTTCACCCTCAGCGTCAAACAGGGCTTCCCCCTTGCGTTTGTTAACCACTTTGTGGCCGTGATCAATCGCAAGTGTTAGCTTATCATTTCCATGTGCTATATAAATAAATGGGTAACGGCGCACAAACGCAGGTACGTATTCGCCAGGACGCCAAGTGCCATCTTTATTAACAAATAGGTTGTTGTCGGTGGTTAGGCCCAGAAGGGCCAAGGCAAAAAACTCACCCTGGTCATTTTTAGCAAACACAATTGGCTGTGACTTAGCCGCTTCGTAAAACTCGCTTACCGTAATAATGCAATCGCGTAGATCAGCGGCGTAGCCAAAACCATCTATAGGCGCAACCTTTAATTTTTTATCTTCTTCACGATTAACTATACGTACATCCTTATAAATACCAAGATTCATTACATTACCCCTTCATATAAAATATAATTTTTTTTGTTATTTTTAATCATCCCTTTGAACACAAAAAGTCTCGGATGCAAAGTTGAAACTTCGCACCCGACGCAACTAATCTAACAGATTGAACTAAGAACCGCCAAATAGACGCTTAATAAAGCTTAAGAATGTGTTACCACCGTTAGCTTCAACCACATCCACCCGAGTTTCTACATCGCCTAAGGCCGCAGTGTTGGCCTTAGCGTTAGTCACGTCAATGGCTTTTAGTGCTGTAACCGCAATATCGCTACCGGTACCGGTTTCACTAATTGCGCCACCAGTAGACGTAGTGAACAATGCCAAAGCGTCCACCTTAGCCTCTACCCGGGTTAAGCTGCTAGAAACAACCGAGCCCACCTTAGACAGAGTGACCGCTGAATCGGCAATACCGGCGGTTTTAACCGTGTTGGTAACACCGTAATCGGTAAGGATAGCGCTTAACGCCGTGCTCGCCTTGAGCTCTGCGGCTCTAGCTGTTACGGCTTCTGCTGTGATCGCGCCTGCGTTGGCAACTTCTGCGGCTCTAGCTGTTACGGCTTCTGCTGTAATCGCTGCTGCGTTGGCAACTTCTGCGGCTCTAGCTGTTACGGCTTCTGCTGTAATCGCTGCTGCGTTAGAGTCTACATCCGTGACGTCCGTTTGAATCACACCAGTTGTTTGGATAGTACCAGAACCCGCATCCAAACTAGCCACTGTGGTAGCACCAGCTTCTAAGGTACCTGTTGTTGTCAGCGTTTCATTACCGAAGCTAATGGCGCCACTACTATCCGTGATACTGCCGTTTGCCAAGGTCAAGTTGCCAATGGTGGATCCTGTGGCCGCGGTTAAGGTGCCTGTTGTTGTCAGCGTTTCATTACCGAAGCTAATGGCGCCACTACTATCCGTAATGCTACCGTTTGCCAAGGTTAGGTTACCAATACTTGATCCTGTGGCCGCAGTTAAAGTACCTGTCACTGCAGCCGTGCTGGCTACATTTAATGTACTGTCTAATGTGGCCGCTCCTGTAACATCCAGAGTACCTGCCAAATCAATATTGGCACCACTGAAAGAAGCCGCCGTAGTACTGCCAGACTTCAATTGCAAGTTACCACTGTTATTAGTCAGGCTGGCGTACTGCGTTCCAGCATCCTTAAGAACAACATCCGCTCCATCAGCATCCAATACAATGTCTGTGGCGGCGTCAACGGTCAAACTGCTTGTTGAGGTGATAGTGTTGCCATCAATGGTGGTGTCATCCACCACTACGCCAGCATTAGCTGTGACTACACCAGTAAAGGTACCTGCGGCACCATTAACCGTACCGGTAGTCGTTAGATTTTCATTACCGAAGCTAATGGCGCCACTACTATCCGTGATACTGCCGTTTGCCAAGGTCAAGTTGCCAATGGTGGAT
>CBDUDU010000021.1:0-32273 GCA_965366045.1 uncultured Oceanospirillaceae bacterium | reverse complement strand
GGTGTTATCGATGTATCCGACAGTCAATCTTGGGTTGAGGTGTTCGAAGCCATGGCGCAGCTCGACACGCAACAGGTGGTGCCGGGCCACGGGCAGGTATCCACTATGGCTCGCCTGAAACAAGAAACCTATGACTACTTAGTGCACCTACGTACTCACGTAGGAGAATTTATCGATGCAGGCGGAGACCTGATGGATATTCGCCAAGTTGACCAATCGGCTTTTAGCCACTTGTTAAACTACCAAGAAATTGCGCCTGGTAACGCTTTAAGGGTGTTCGAAAAGATGGAATGGGAGTAGAAATACCTCTGCTATAACGCCGCGAAACTAACGGGCTGCCCCATTACATTAGTTTGAGCAATGACGCGATCATCCCCTAAAGTTTGTAAGACAAACAAAGTGTCGCGCCAGTTTTTGCAGTGCTGGTTGCGAAACTCAAGCAGAGGCGTGGCATTTGGATCTAGCAATAAAAAATCAGCTTCTTTGCCTACCGTGAAGTTGCCAATTTTATCATCCATATCCAAGGCCTTAGCACCGCCTAACGTGGCTAAATAAAAGCTCTGTTCTGGGCTAAGGTTATTGCCATTGAGTTGTTGCATCTTGTAGCCGTCGGCCAGGGTTTGCAACATGTTAAAGCTAGTGCCGCCGCCCACGTCGGTGCCCATGCCTATTTTGATGCCATGGTCCTGCAAGCGCTGCATGGGGAATAAACCCGACCCAATAAACATATTGGAAGTTGGGCAATGAGCAATGGCAGAATCAGTTTGCGCCAAACGTTCACATTCGCTATCACATAGGTGTATGCCGTGGGCAAACACACTGCGCTTACCCAACAGACCCGCCTGGTCATACACGTTTAGGTAGTTTTTGGCGTTTGGAAACAGTTGCTTGACCCACTCAATTTCATCCACATTTTCAGACAAGTGCGTATGCAAATACACCCCCTCATGTTCTGCCAATAACCGCCCTGCCGCCTGTAGTTGTTCATCTGTAGAGGTGGGTGCAAAGCGTGGCGTCACCGCGTATTGCAGGCGGTCAACGCCATGCCAACGTTCGATCAGTTGTTTGCTTTGGTCATAGCTTGTTTGCGCCGTATCTAACACCGACTCAGGGGCGTTGCGATCCATCATCACCTTACCAGCAATAAGGCGCATCTGATGTTGTTGTGCTTCACTAAACAGCGCATCCACAGACTCAGGGTGCACAGAACAAAATACCAGTGCCGTGGTGGTGCCATTGGTTAATAATTGATCAATAAACACCTTGGCAACCTTGGCGGCTTTATCCACATCGCCAAAACTTGATTCCACTGGAAAGGTGTAGGTATTCAGCCATTCCAACAATTGTGTACCATAGGCGGCGATCATTTCGGTTTGTGGGTAATGAATATGGCAATCCACAAACCCCGGCACCATCAAATAATCACCTTGGTCTTCAACACTAGCACGCTGCTCTAGCGTTAATAATGCATCAGTCTCTGCATAGTCTGTAAGTTGGTGAACCCGTCCATGCTTTAGCCACAACAGGGCATCGGCAATGTATTCCACGGCGTCATCCTGTGAATCTGGCTCCGCAAGGCAATGGAGTAGTGGGCCACGTATGAGGCGTTCAGACATATTCTTCGGCCTCCACCTGAGGCACGTATGAATCCTGCTCAGCCGCATCCATAGCGACAGACGACTGATACAAATGCATCACTTGAGCAGCAATGGCAATCGCTACTTCCATGGGCTGTTTACCTTGAATACCGGCTTTACCCATGGGGCAATTTAGCTGCGCAATTTGTTGTTGTCCAAGGTTTTTTGCAGTCAGCCGTTGCTTGAATTTTCGACCTTTAGTCACCGAACCAATCACCCCTAAGTAGCAAGCATCGTTGCGCTTTATCACCGCTTCGGTTAACGCCATGTCAACGCCGTGATGATGCGTCATAATCAGATAACAGGTACCTTTGGCACAGTCGACGATATAATCTTGTGGGTGTTCTTCGTGCACTGCCGCCACCCCCTCTGGCAGTTCTTTGGGAAGCATGTCGTAGCGACTATCCACCCAGGTCACTTGTACTGGCAATTGTGCCAACAAAGGCACCAAAGCACGGCCCACATGGCCGGCGCCAAACACCACCACGGGCATTTTTGTTTGGCTAAACACTTCGTACATAAGACTCACCTTGCCACCGCAACATTGCCCCAAGTTAGCACTCAGCGTATAGTCTAGCAAACTCGTCGTGCCGCCTTGCTGCAAGCGTTGTTTGGCTTCGGCAACCGCTTTATACTCCAAATGCCCGCCACCAATGGTGTCAAACTGAGTCTCTAAGGTGACGAGCATTTTGCTGCCCACACCCCGTGGAGAAGAACCCTTTAAGGCAACGACAGTGATTAACACATAAGGTTGGTTGCGTTGTTCGCAGTGTAACTGCGCGCGTAGCCAGGCGTTCATGATGTGTGACTCGCTGCGTGTAAGGCCCACAACACCCGCTCTGGAGTGGCAGGGGTATCGAGTTGCGGGTTAACTATTTCACCCCCTGCTTGCCAAATGGCATCACGTAACGCCGACCATACCGATATGCCATGCATAAACGGCGGTTCACCTACGGCCTTCGAGTGATAAATGGTCGCCTCTTGGTTTTTACTATCTTGTAACAAGGCCACATTAAACTGCTTAGGTGTGTCGCCCACTGCAGGGATTTTATAACTGGCGCCGCCATTAGTTTGTAGACGGCCGTCATTACCCCAAACCAGTTCTTCCGTGGTGAGCCAGCCCATGCCTTGAATAAAGCCACCTTCAATTTGGCCTATATCAATGGCAGGGTTAATGCTCTCACCCACGTCATGCAAAATATCCACCCGCAACACGGTGTAAGCACCCGTATAGGTATCCACTTCTACCTCGCTGACCGATGCGCCACAAGAGTAATAGAAAAACGGATTGCCTTTAGCTTGCTCACGATTGTAATGAATTTTTGGCGTGCGGTAATACCCTGTAGAGGATAAGGAAATACGTTGCATGTAGGCATTCTGTACCAACTCAGTAAAGGTCATAGACTGGTCTGCCCATGTGACCAGACCAGCGTTAAATTCAATCTCTGCCGCATCAATACCATGCTCTTGCACCAGCAAGTCGATAAGCCGTTGTTTAATGGTGAGCGCCGCGTTACGCGCCGCCTGACCGTTAAGGTCGGTACCGCTGGACGCTGCTGTCGGAGAGGTATTGGGCACTTTATCGGTACGTGTAGAGGTCACTTCTATGGCAGCCAGGGGCAGGCCCAGTTCGGCGGCCACAATCTGACCAATTTTGGTATACAAGCCTTGGCCCATTTCGGTACCACCATGGCTCACTTGCACGGTGCCATCGGTATAAATATGTACTAAAGCACCGGCCTGATTAAGAAACATGACGGTAAAAGAGATACCAAACTTTACCGGTGTGAGGGCTAAACCCCTGACGTAGCGCCCACCTTGGGCCCGGGCACTATTGTTATATGCGGTTATGGCTTTGCGTCTAGCCCAATAATCACTAGACACCACCAACTCATCAATAATGCGTGGTAAATCTATACCCGTCACGGTCTGATGATAAGGCGTTATATTACGATCATGACTGCCGTATAGGTTGTTTTGCCTTACCAATAACGGGTCCTTACCAACGGCTCGAGCAATATCGTCTAGCATTTGTTCGGCCAAAATCATGCCTTGAGGGCCACCAAAACCACGGTAGGCGGTATTCGAGGCGGTATTTTGAAACCAACGATGGCCAGAAATTGTGGCATTAGGCAGATAATAGGCGTTGTCTGTATGAAACATAGCACGGTCAACAATGGCGTCAGACAAGTCGGGGCTACAACCACACAAGCCATGTAAATCTGCGTTAAGTGCCTGGATTTGCCCATCGGCATCAAACCCCACTTGGGCTTGATTAACAAACGGATGCCGTTTTCCGGTTAGGGCCATATCGTCGCTACGGCTTAAGCGTAGCTTCACGGCTTTTTGGTTACGTACGGCCAGTAGCGCCGCGAGACATGCCCATTGCGCCGCTTGGGTTTCTTTGCCGCCAAAACCACCACCCATTCGACGCATGTCCACCACTACTTTATGCATAGGCAAGGCCAACACTTCGGCCACCAACTTTTGTACTTCGCTAGGATGCTGGCTGGAACTGTGGATGAGCACACCGCCGTTGTCTTGAGGGATGGCTAGACTCACTTGCCCCTCAAGGTAAAAGTGTTCTTGCCCACCCACCTGCTGTTTTATAGTCAGCTGATGCGGCGCATTAGCCAGCCCCTGGCGACTGTCTCCCTTGACCAAGCTATGGCTCGGCCTCACTTGTTTATTACTGCTTTGAGCTTGCTCCAAGGTTAACGACGCGGGGCTAGGTTCAATATTCGCCCGACCCAACAAACAGGCTTTGCGAGCAGCATCGCGGCTGGTGGCGGCGACCGCAAACAGTGGCTGACCAAAATAGGTAATGTGTTGTTCCACTAACAGGGGGTCGCCGGCAAATACTGGCCCAATATCGACGTGGCCAGGAATATCTGCGGCAGTGATCACATCCACGACCCCTGCAGCCGATTCAACCGCCGATAAGTCTTGGTTTGTTAGTGCTCCGCTGGCCACCGGCGCCATGCCCACATAGGCATGTAAACAGTTATTCGGCGTGGTAATGTCATCCACATAGTGAGCCCGACCCGACATATGCAAAACAGCACTTTCATGGGGGGTAGGTTTACCCACGGCGGAGTCTGGCTTAGACCTTGCTTGTTGGTTTATTGCTGGTAATTTTCTCATGCCACCGCCTGCTTTAAAAATCCCACGATAAGATTGGCTGTAACCCGTTGACGGTAGTCTGAAGAGGCCCTCATGTCGTCAATGGGTTGATAGTCTTGCGCCAACCACTGGGGCACTTGCGCAAGCAGTGATGGCTCTATAGTTTGGCCAAGCAATTGAGATTGTGTGTGGCTAGCCATTTTAGGTATAGCGGCCATGCCGCCGCAGGCGATGTTGATTTGAGCAATCACGCCGCTTTCCAAGGTTACACTCAGGGCCACACAGGTGGATGAAATATCATCTTCGGCCCGTTTACTGACTTTCTCTACAAACACTTGCTGCTGCGCATTAGGCAGCGGCAAGATGACGCTGTGGATAAATTCCCCACCCTCTAACGCCGTCTTTTTATAGTCTAAATAGAAATCAGCCAAAGCTAAGGTGCGTTGACCTTGACCGCGCTGCAATATCAGCTGCGCATCCAACACTAACAATAACGGCGGTGTATCAGCAATGGGCGAACTGTTGGCAATATTACCGACTAAGGTGCCACGATTACGTACTTGGCGAGAGGCAAAGCGGCCGAGCAACGCAGTCATACACGGCAGCTTAGTCTGACAATAGGTTTCTAACTCGCTCAGACTAACCGCTGCGCCTATGGCCAACGTACCACTATCCTCTTCAATAGCTTGTAACTGAGCAACCGATTTGATGTCTATCAAATTTTTAAAGGATTTAAGCCCGTGGGTAATGTCCAAGGCAAGGTCGGTGGCGCCGGCAACCAACCTTACCTCAGGCATAGCCGCATAGGCGAGTGCCAATTGGTTCAAGTCTTGTGGCCGCTGGTAGGCATTAAGCGGGCCATGGTGTTGCTCTGTATACATCGCCCTAAGCGTATCTAGGCAATATGAGTAACCACCCAAAGCGCTGAATAGAGGGTCAGTACTGCGATCAAGCGGTGCCAGTTGGTCCGCAGCGAGTAAAATGGGTTGATAGCCCGTACACCGGCATAAATTACCTGACAGGGCGAGCTCCACACCGTGCCTGTGGCTGGCAAAGTCGGCCGGCGTGATCAACTCCTTAGCCGGCGTATTTAGCCACCACACGAGCAACGACATCACAAACCCAGGGCTACAAAAGCCACATTGGCTGGCATGACACTCGACCATTGCCTGCTGCACTGGGTGTAAGGGCTCAGCTTGTAAGCAATCTAAGGTCACCACATGACAGGCGTTTAGGCTGCCCAATAACGCAATACAGGCGTTAACACTTTGGTAAACAATACCATCATCTACCAACCGACCAATCATTACCGTGCAGGCACCACAATCGCCCACCGCGCAGCCTTCTTTGGTGGCGGTAAAGTATTGGCACTCTCGTAGCCATTGCAACAAGGTGACATCGGCGCTAGGGTTAGCGGCTTCAATAGGTGTCTGGTTCAATAACAAGCGCATGTAGGCTACTCTAGGTGATCATACTGCCATCTTCTCAATAGCTGTCCAATTAGTCAATATTTCAGGTTGATGCGGTTCGCCCTCTACTGCTACTATCGGTTTTCACAAGGAGCAATGCATGACAGCAAACCCAACCCGAGGATCTTACAAACCCGGCCGCATCAGAGAGCAAAGCCGCGAACTCATTTTACAAGCGGCCGAAGTCGAGTTTGCTCGCCATGGATTTCAAGGCAGTACCATGCAACGTATTGCAGAAGCTGCTCAAGTACCCAAGGCCAACATTCATTATTATTTTACTAACAAATTAGGCCTTTACGGTGCCGTGTTAGAAAACACATTAAACCTGTGGGACACAGTGTTTAACGAACTGTCCAGCAACGATGACCCCGCCGACGTGCTCAGCCGTTACATCGATGCCAAGATAGAATTCTCACGCACCCATCCTACTGCCTCTCGACTATTCGCCAAAGAAATGATCAGTGGCGCGCCGCACCTAACCGCCTATCTACAAGAAGATTATCAACTCTGGTTTAAGCAGCGCATGTCTGTCTTCGATAGCTGGATTAAACAGGGCAAAATGGATGCCATCGACCCCGCCCACGTAATTTTTATGATTTGGTCTAGCACCCAGTATTACGCCGATTTTGAACCACAAATATTGATTGCCACGCAAACCGATACATTGACTGAAGCAGCCTTTCAAAAAGCTGCCGCCTCCATAAAACACATCATTCTTAAAGGTTGCGGTATTCGCACGTAACCACGACTTCTCATCCACCTTGACAATCTCCAGCTGTAGTGTTGGAATGCACCCCTAAGTTTTTTTGGTATACCATAATACAAACGTACAAATCTGCCTCACGGGGGGCTGACGATATGAAATTTTCTTTATTCCTGCACATGGAACGATTCGATCCAGCCAAGCCCCATAAGGAACTCTTCGATGAGTTAGTAGAACTCACATTAATGGCGGAAAAAGCAGGTTTTGAAACAGTTTGGATTGGTGAACATCACATGATGGAATTCACCATATCTCCCAACCCACTTAACTTTATGGCTTACCTAGCCCCTATTACTAAAACCATTCGTTTAGGTTTAGGCACTATTGTTGCGCCCTTCTGGAACCCAGTGCGGTTGGCCAGCGAAGCCTCATTGGTTGACATGATGAGCAACGGCCGCTTGGATTTTGGTATTGCTCGCGGTGCTTATCAGTCCGAATTCGATCGCATGACCGATAACATGCCCGCCAAAGAAGGCGGCGGCCCATTACGGGAAATGATCCCTGCCCTTCAGAAATTATGGACCGGCGACTACGCCCACGAGGGCGAGCATTACTCGTTTCCAACTTCTACAGCAATTCCTCGAGTCACCCAAAAACCCTTCCCTCCAATGTGGGTGGCGGCCCGGGAGCAAGAGTCCCACGACTATGCAGTGAGCAGCGGCTGTAACGTGATGGTGACGCCACTAATTGCAGGTGATGCGGTGATCGAAATAGCCAGCGAACGCTTTAAACAGGCGTGTATTAACAACCCAGACAAACCGACACCACAATTACTCGCCCTACGCCATACGTGGGTGCATGAAGAAGGCGAAGATTGGTGCAAAGGTGCCCAGGCACTACGCGACTGGTATGGCTATTTTTATGCTTGGTTCAAAAATGACCAAGAGCCTGTAGATGGTTTTGTAAAACCCCTAACGGATACTCAAATGAGCGAGATGCCCGGTTTTGGTCTAGACGAACTACACGAAAACTTACTTATTGGCACGCCTACAGAAGTGACCAAACGTATCAAACACTATGAAGCCCTTGGCATTACCCAATTTAGCTTCTGGAGTGACAATGGCCTACCCCATGCCGAAAAGAAAAAGTCGTTGCAGTTATTTATAGACAAAGTTATACCTAATTTTAATCAGGAATAAGAACATGTATTTTGAAGTCAGAAAAGTCGTCACCCACATTGAAGAAACCCGCATTGAAGGCGGCAAATCAGTGGCCACACCGATTAAAATGGTGGGCGTAGCTTATGTGATTAAGAACCCATGGGCTGGCCAAGGTTTTGTTGAAAACCTACGCCCAGAAATCACCGCAGGGTGCTCTCAATTAGGCGAAGAAATGGTGGCGTCTATCCTGTCTCACTTTCCCAGTGGCGAGGTTATTGAAGCCTACGGAAAAGCCGCCGTAATTGGTTTAAATGGCGAAATTGAACATGCTTCAGGCATCATTCACACCTTACGTTTTGGCAACCACTTCCGCGACGCGGTTAACGCCCAAAGCTACCTAAGTTTCACCAACAAACGTGGCCCAGCCGGCACCTCTATTCAAATTCCAATGATGCACAAAGATGATGCGGGCTTCCGTTCTCACTACATCACCTTAGAAATGCATATTGAAGACGCCCCTGCAGCCGATGAAATCATCGTTGTATTAGGTGGTTCAGATGGCGGCCGTGCACACCCACGAATTGGCAACCGTTATATGGATTTGGAAGAAATCGCAGCAGAAAAAGCCGCAGCAGAAGCCTAATGTCTGTAGAAGGCCGCGTAGGTTTGCCACTCAAAATGCACCAAGGTACCCATTACCAGGTGCATGGGAATGCAACCCAACCCACCTTAGTGCTGATACATGGTGTAGGTTTAGACCACACCATGTGGCAAAGCCAAGTGCGTTGCCTTGCCTTAAATTACCAAGTGCTCACCTACGACCTCACTGGTCATGGGTTGAGCCATCATGCAACGCCAGAAACGGATTTATCCACCCTAGCGCAGCAGCTACTGCAACTGATGGATCATTTACAGTTGGCTAAGGTGAACTTAGTAGGGTTTTCTTTAGGCGGTTTGGTGGCCCGTGTATTTGCCACCCTGTACTCGCAGCGGTTAAACAGCTTAGTCATTATGAACTCGGTATTCAATCGCAGCGCCCACTTAAGGTCCGCCATTCTCGATCGTATCGCACAGGTGGATGAACATGGCCCAAGTGCAAACATTGATCAGGCTCTAGAACGTTGGTTTAGCCCAGCGTATGCTAGTGCGAACCCAGCGTATATGATGCAGCTGCGTAACAAGGTATTAAACAACCACCGGCCCAATTACAGCCGCTGTTACCGACTGTTTGGCGAAGGCGACAACGCCGCTGTGGCGCAGTTAGACCAAATTTGCTGTCCAACGTTAGTGACGACAGGCGCCTTAGACCCTGGCTCAACGCCCGCCATGAGTTATGCACTGGCAGACAAGATTGCCCTGGCCAGCACCCATATCATCACTGAGGCTCGGCACATGATGCCCGTAGAGAACGCAGACCAAGTCAATCAGTGTTTAACCGAATTTTTGGCGCGGCATAACCCCTAATTATTTAATACACAGTGTAGGAGCGGCAGAATGTCCATCACACAGTCCCTTAAACAGTATCAAATGTTCATTAATGGCCAATGGCTAGATGCCCAAGATGGCGGCCGCTTTGATAGTTTAAACCCGGCTAACGCGCAACCATGGGCGAGTTTTCCACACGCCCAAGAAGCCGATGTAGATGCCGCCGTACAAGCGGCACAAAACGCCTTTGAAAATCCAGAGTGGCGCAATTTACACGCCACGGCCAGGGGTAAATTACTACGTAAATTGGGGGATTTAATTGCGGCCAACAAACAACGTTTGGCGCGATTAGAAAGCAACGACAACGGCAAACTGATACGTGAAACACTAGGCCAAATTGGCTACATGCCCGAGTTCTTCTATTACTACGCAGGCCAAGCCGATAAGCTAGAAGGCCAAACCCTACCGTTAGACAAAACCGACATGTTCGCCTACACCACCCACGAGCCATTAGGTGTGGTAGCTGCCATCATTCCGTGGAACTCGCCCATGTACCTAACGGCGGTGAAGCTAGCACCCGCGTTAGCTGCTGGTAACACGGTGGTACTCAAACCGTCCGAACATGCCTCGGCCACTATTGTTGAGCTCATGCATTTAGTCCAAGAAGCAGGTTTTCCAGACGGTGTGGTTAACGTAGTGACAGGTTTTGGTGCCGACACAGGATCCGCTCTAACCAAACACCCATTGGTACGTCGCATTGCCTTTACCGGCGGCGGCCAAGGCGCCAAAGCTGTGGTTAAAAATAGTGCCGAAAACTTAGCCCAATTAAGCTTAGAGTTGGGTGGCAAGTCCCCCAACATCATCTTTGATGATGCCAACATAGGCAGCGCCGTTAACGGCGTGATTGCCGGCATTTTTGCAGCCTCGGGCCAAAGCTGTGTGGCAGGTAGCCGCTTACTAGTGCAAGACACCGTGTATGATGAGTTCCTGAACGCGCTAAAAACACGAGTGGCAAGCATCATCATTGGCGACCCTATGGACCCTAGTTCAGAAATGGGCCCCATGGCAACCCAGCCCCAACTCGCGCTAGTAGAGCGAATGGTAGCGGCTGCACTGGCCCAAGGTGCCCAATTAATACACGGCGGCCAACGTGCGTCAGTGGCTGGAGATGGCTGGTATTATCAACCGACCATACTCGCGGTTGAGTCTAACCAATGCAGTATTATGCAAGATGAAGTCTTTGGTCCGGTAGCCAGCATTATGCGCTTTAGCGACGAAGCCCATGCCCTTGAACTAGCCAACGACAGTGAATTTGGTTTAGCAGCAGGCATTTGGACCCGCGATAACGCCCGTGTGCACCGCATGAGCAAAGCGGTACAAGCAGGTATCATTTGGGTCAACACCTACCGTGCGGTATCGCCCATGGGCGCCATAGGTGGATTTAAGGCAAGTGGTTATGGCCGAGAAAGCGGTATTGATGGTGTAAAAGATTACACGCAACTCAAAACAGTATGGATCAATACCTCTAGTGAACCGATGGCCGATCCATTTACAATGCGATGATGACACGCGAGACTATTTTAGTTAACATGTTAATATAAATTTCGTATTCAAACGTTTAATATATTGAACGCTTTGATGTAATATAAAGCACACCTAGCAACTTGCTATTTTTAACTACAGGATTGACCCCATGCAACTAGCCAACCCCGCCTTATTTCGCCAACAAGCCTACATCAACGGTATTTGGCTAGACGCTGATTCGAGCGCCACCATCGAAGTCACCAACCCAGCAAATGGCGAAGTGCTTGGCAGCATTCCAGATATGAACGGCGTAGAAACAGCGCGCGCTATAGAAGCAGCACGCGTGGCTATGATTAGCTGGCGTAAGTTCACAGCCAAGCAACGTGCAGTTATTTTGCGTCACTGGTTTGACTTAATTATGGCCAACCAAGAAGACCTTGGTAAAATCATGACCTTGGAGCAAGGCAAGCCCCTCAACGAAGCCAAGGGCGAAATTGCTTATGCCGCTAGCTTTATCGAATGGTTTGCCGAAGAAGGCAAGCGCACATACGGCGATATTATCCCCACCCATAAAGCCGATGCTCGTATCGTAGTGACTAAGGAGCCGATTGGTGTCGTCGCCGCTATTACGCCTTGGAACTTCCCTTCTGCCATGATCACCCGTAAGTGCGGCCCCGCATTAGCAGCCGGCTGTGGTTTTGTTGTACGCCCTGCTGCCGAGACACCTTTCTCTGCCTTAGCTTTGGCCGTATTGGCAGAAGAAGCGGGCATTCCTGCTGGCGTATTTAACGTCATTACGGGCCAGTCTCGCCCCATTGGTGCCGAACTTACCAGCAACCCTACGGTGAGAAAGCTTACCTTTACTGGCTCTACGCCTGTAGGCAAATTGTTAATGCAGCAATGTGCACCCACCTTAAAGAAAGTGTCGTTAGAGCTCGGCGGCAATGCGCCGTTTATCGTCTTTGATGACGCCGATTTAGATGCCGCAGTGACCGGAGCCATTGCCGGCAAATACCGCAATGCTGGCCAAACCTGTGTGTGTGTTAACCGCTTTATTGTACAAGAAGGTGTGTATGACGCCTTTGTCGAAAAATTTGCCGCCAAAGTGGCCGAGCTGCAAGTAGGCAACGGTATGGATGAGGGCGTAACCCAGGGCCCAATGATCAACCAAGGCGCCATTGATAAGGTAAAAGGGCATATTGAAGATGCCCTCAGCAAAGGCGGTAACTTAGTGTGTGGTGGTGAAAGCCACTCCTTGGGTGGCAGCTTCTTTACCCCAACCATTATTGGCAATGCCACCACCGACATGAAAGTAGCCACGGAAGAAACATTTGGCCCCTTAGCTCCCATCTTTAAGTTTAAAGACGAAGCGCAAGCCATCGCCATGGCCAACGACACAGAGTTTGGTTTAGCCGCATACTTCTATACTCGCGACATTGGCCGCGTATGGCGTGTCGGTGAAGGCTTAGAATATGGTATTGTAGGTATTAACGAAGGCATAATTTCTACAGAAGTAGCGCCGTTTGGTGGCGTTAAAGAATCCGGTATGGGCCGCGAAGGGTCCCATTACGGCATTGAAGACTTCTTAGAAATCAAATACATGTTAATGGGCGGGTTATAAACCACCTAACCGCATCAAATGAGAGATCCAGATGACAGACCAGCAAGCCCGTTCAGAAAAGTTTGAAGCCGGACTAAAAACCCGTAAAGCAGTACTAGGTGACGCCTATGTTGACGCCTCCATTGCTGCTGCAGACGACTTTACCTGGCCCTTGCAGGAGTTAGTGACCGAGTATTGCTGGGACAGCATTTGGAACCGAGAGGGTTTGCCCAAGCAAACCCGAAGCCTGATTAACCTCGCCATGATCACTGCGCTAAATCGCCCCCATGAATTAAAACTACACATCCGTGGTGCCTTTAACAATGGCTGTAGCCAAGATGAAATTCGTGAAGTGTTGTTACAGTCTGCAATTTATTGTGGTGTACCGGCCTCCATTGATGCCTTTCGCACTGCAAGGGAAGTCATCAACGAGATGGCCGCCGAAAAGCAGGCTGAGTGTTAACTCATGGTTGCCAATCTCACCAACCTAAAAGTCACCCGTAATACCATCACCCTACGCCAAATTGTATTGGATAAGTTACGTGATGCTATTATCAGCACCCAACTAAAACCAGGCCAACGACTGGTCGAACGCGAATTATGCAAAGTGCTGGACGTGAGCCGCACCTCCGTGCGCGAAGCCTTACGTCATTTAGAATCCGAAGGGTTGGTACAATATGCCGGCCAACGCGGCCCCAGCGTTACCGTACTTGACGCCGTAGATGTAAAGAACATTTATGAACTAAGGGCAGCTTTGGAAGGCCTTGCAGGCGAGCTATTTTGTAGCCGTGCAACGGATCAACAAGTACAGCAGTTACAAGCCACCACCAATGCCTTAAAAGCCGCTTTTGACCGCTCTGAAGTAAGTGAGATTTTGGCTTGTACCAAATATTTTTACGACCAATTGCTCGAAGGCAGTGGCAATTTAGAGCTCGGCAGTAGCCTCAATCGTTTACTGGCGCGCATCATGGTACTGCGCGCAGGCACCATCTCCGAAGCAGGACGATGGAAAGACAGCCTCATTGAAATGCAGAATATTATGCAAGCCATAGCCAAGCGCGACCCAGAAGGGGCTCGCCAAGCCTGCGTGGCTCATGTTCAAGCCGCAGGCGCCATTGCTCTAAAGCAGATACATTACGCCTAAGCATGAATTTTTGTAGCCACTGTGGTTCTGACCGCCTGCAGCAACAAGTGCCCGATGGTGATACTCGCCCGCGGCTCACATGTGCAGCCTGCCAGCACGTTCATTACCATAATCCCAGTATCATTTGTGGTTGTATCATTGAACGTGATGACGAGATTGCATTGTGCCTTAGAGCCATCGAACCGCAAAAAGACACCTGGACTGTGGCCGCTGGGTTTATGGAAAATGGCGAAAACACAGAAGCCGCTGCGCAGCGAGAAACCCTAGAAGAAACCGGCATGCAGGTTAATATTTTGGACTTGTATTCGGTATTCAATGTCATCCATATGCATCAAGTGTATATTATTTACCGCGCCCAATTTGTAGCCCAAACCCAGCCCATCGGTCCCGAATCAAGTGCGGTTCAATGGTTTAAAACCGACCAAGTCCCTTGGCACCTGCTGGCCTACCCCGCCATAAAAACCATGCTCAAACGCCACGCTAGAGAACGTCAAAGTGGACGCTTTAACTTATACTTAGGCGACGCCGACTCTGGACGCACCACACCCATTGGTTAAACCCTAACCAAACGCCCACATCAGCGTTAAATTGACCGCTGGCGCTTGCAAAATCGATTATTTGCCGCATTATGAATACTTAATCAAAGAACCTTTGGATCTCGTTTATGCCCTCATTAAAACGCTTGAGCCTCGTGCTTACTCTAGTCATTTCCAGCCTCGCCCTCTCTGCGTGCGGCGTAAACAACATTCCCACCTACGACGAACAGGTAAAGTCTGCTTGGTCGCAAGTAGAAAACCAATACCAACGCCGCGCCGACCTTATCCCTAATTTGGTGAGCACGGTTAAAGGCTATGCTGCCCACGAAAAAGACACCCTCACTGCAGTCACCAACGCTAGAGCTAAGGTGGGTTCTATTCAGGTGAATAAAAATCTACTTGAGAACCCTCAGGCCATGCAGCAGTTTCAAGAAGCTCAAGGCCAGCTCGGCAGTGCTTTAAAGCGCTTACTGGTGGTGAGCGAGCGCTACCCAGACCTCAAGGCCAACCAAAACTTTTTAGCGCTACAATCACAGCTTGAAGGCACCGAAAACCGTATTAGCGTAGCCCGCAGAGACTATATTACCGCCACCGAACGCTTTAACACCGAGATTCGCACCTTCCCGGGTAAACTTTGGCACAGCCTTCTGTACAGCGATTTAAAACTACGTGACGCCTACACCGCCACCACCCAAGACGCAGAAACGGCGCCAAAGGTAAGCTTCTAATGGCCCGTCTATGGGCTAAAGGCATTTTACTAAGCCTTATTCTGGTTTCAGTCTCCAGCTTCGGTGCTTTTGAAGTACCCAAGCTCACAGGCCGAGTGCTGGACCAAGCCAGTTTAATTAACCCAGCTACCGAACAACGCATCAATCAATTGTTGGCTGGCCACGAACAAGCCTCAAGCAATCAAATCGTTGTAGCCACTTTTAAAGACTTACAAGGCTATAGTATTGAACAAGCGGGCGTTGATATGGGCCGGGCTTGGGGCGTAGGTCAAAAAGAGGCCGACAACGGCATCGTACTCATCCTTGCAGAAAAAGAACGCAAGGTTCGTATAGAAGTTGGCTATGGTTTAGAAGGCCTAATGACGGACGCCGTTAGCGCCAGCATTGTGCAGCAAATCATGTTGCCTATGTTCAAAAAAGGCGACTTTAGCGGTGGTTTATTGGCAGGCACAGAGGCCATTGTGGTGGCTTTAGGTGGCCAATATGTTGCCCCTTCTGCCCGTGGCAAAAGTGAAGGCTCCGGTTCTGGTTTGCCTAGCCTTATTTTTCTATTCATTTTTATGTCTATAGGCGCCATGACCCGCCTTGGCACCCCTTCCGGTGGCCGCGGTGGTCGTAGCAACTGGTGGATATTACCTCTCCTTATTCTTGGTGGTGGTGGCGGAGGCCGTAGCTCAGGCGGCGGTGGTTTTGGTGGATTTTCCGGCGGTGGCGGCGGATTCGGAGGCGGCGGTGCGTCGGGAGGTTGGTAAGATGACATTAATAAACGAACAACAACAAACCAAAGTACAGCAAGCCATTGAGCAGGCTGAAAGCAACACCGATGCCGAGTTAGTAACGGTGCTTGCAGGCCAAAGTGACGACTATTACTTTATTCCGACTATGTGGGCAGCGTTGATCGCTTTAGTAACCCCGGCGTTACTTTTGCAAACCAACTTATGGCTAAGCCAAACCGACCTATTATGGATTCAGTTGATAGAGTTCGTGGCCTTAACTGTCGTGTTTCGTTGGCAGCCCTTAAAACTCGCCCTAGTACCTAAGCGGGTCAAGTACGCCCGCGCCTCATTAGTGGCTAAACAGCAGTTCTTAGCCCAAGGTTTGCACCACACCCAAGCAGAAACGGGAGTATTAATTTTCATCTCTGAAGCGGAACATTATGTGGAAATATTAGCCGACCGAGGTATCAACAACCTGGTAGCCGATGACGCATGGAGTAACATCGTCAATGACCTACTAGGTCAAATAAAAGCCGGCAACACAGAAGCCGGCCTCACAGAAGCCATCAATGCCTGCGGTGCATTATTAGCCGAAAAGGTACCGTCTACCCACGATAATGACGAATTATCTAATCACTTGGTGATTATATAGTCCCACTATCGCTGTCATTCTGACGCTAAACTATACTGTCATTCTGACGCAGGTCAGAATCCAAAACCACCGTATCTAAACAAACTGAACCACACTCGTGTGTGGATCACGGCTTTGTTTGGCTTGATTTAACGCGTCTAGGTAGTCAGCCCAGTGCTGAGCCTGGTTAACACTGAGATCACGCAAGTAGTCCCATGTATAGAGCCCAGAGTCGTGGCCATCGTCATACTCAAGCTTCACGGCATAATGGCCCACGGCCTCAACACCCACCAGCTTAACTTTGCTTTTACCCACCTGCAAAACCGCTTGGTCTGGGCTGTGGCCGCGAACTTCTGCACTGGGTGACGAGATTCGTAGGTATTCGGCATTCAGCGTGTAACTGACTTCACCGTGGGCTTCCGCATAACTCAGCTCTAGGGTGTTGCTACTTTTGTGTAGTTTAATTTTGGTTGGGTTCACGGCGAGTATCTCAGTTAACGTTTACGACGAATTAAATCACGAATCAGGAATCGATTAGGGTCCAAGCCCCATGCCACGCATTGTGCCACAGGCAAGGCCTGATTAGCCATTCGGCTAGCTAATATTTCGGCACTTAAGGGTGCGCTAATCAAGCCTTTAGATCCGTGACCAGCATTAATATACAAACCTTGTAAGTATGGCATGGCTTGTTGGAATTTATAGTTAGCGTCTTTGCTGAGTTTGCCAAAACGCTCAATCACTGTGTTTTCGTCGGCGATTAGACCCACCATGGGCAAATAGTCTGGCGTTACCGACCTAAAACCTACCCGTCCACCCTGTACGTCGCCTAAGCCTTTGTTTGAGGTTTGAGGTAACACGTCGGCCATGCGTTGCAAGTTGTCTTGATGGTCTTGCTCTGACAAGCCCACATCGTCCGTATGCAAGTTGTAGCTGGCACCCGCTGCCAACACGCCTGATTGAGCTGGGGTTACGTAGCCTTCGCCACACACCACTACATCGGGCCCTTGCTGTACTTGTACATAACTCACTTGGCCACGAATGGATTTAAGCGCCAGCTGGTGCTGCGGCACCAAGGTTTTTGCGTCATTAGCATTGGCTAACACCACGGCATCAAAATGATGCACTCCTTGGTGATCACCTTGCACCTGCAGTTGCCATCCGTCATCTTGGGTTAATGCTAGCACTTGGCTACCACTCCACAAGCCGGCACCACTGTGCTCAAACAGGGCCTGACACCAATGGGCAGGTGATACCCAACCACTGGTAGGGAAAAACAAACCACCGGCAGCAAGGGGTTGCTTAGCTTTGGTCTGGGCGTCGACCAAACTAAGATGTTGCAGCCAAGACGAGGGATAATCACGGGCCATCACAGCCTGCATTTGTAACTGTTCTCGCGGGGACTTAGCCAACTGCAATAGACCACAAGCCCGCCAATGCTCGTTACTCAAACTGCGTTCGAGCAAGGCCATACTATGTTGTAGGCCTTGTTGATGGAACTGCCCTGCCACCGTGGCGTTGTCTGGCAGCTTGGCATAAAGCATGCCCTGTCGGTTGCCAGAGGCTCCACTAGCAAGGCTTTGGCCTTGCTCTATGATAGTTACATCAAAACCCCGCTGGCTCAAACTATAGGCCGTGGCTGTACCGCTGATACCACCGCCTATAACGGCCACACGGCTGCCTTGAGCCATGGCTTTATTAGGCCTCTGCCATGGCTGCTGATAACTAGAACTGAACTGCTGGGTTTGCGAATTAGGCGTACATTGATTGAGTGAGACATCAAACTCTGCACTCATTTGCGCCATGGCTTCAGCTTTAGGCGCTTGAACTAAGATCAGTTTGACCACGCCAAAATCGAGCTGATAAAAACCTTTGATGGGACCCGGATATTGCTCTTGCAGGGCCAGTGATTGGCTTTTTAGCTGTGGCCATTGCTGTTGGGTTTGGCGTAACTGATCTAACGTTAGCGGCTGTTCAGAGATAGCCAGATAGATTAACGATCCACCATTGTCCCCGTTGCTCCACAATTGCCACGCCAGCAAAAAGTCTAAGCCACTGCCAAACTCACCGTCAAACACCTGCACCGCCGCTTGCGGCCGACTTAACTTGTCGAAAAAACCGCTGGCTGCATACTGCGTCTTGAGTTCGGCTAAACGCTGTTTGGCACAGGTTTTAGTGAGACGCCACTCAGGGCTAGAAACCAAACACTGAGGGTCAGCGAAGGCCCGTTTATTGGTGTTTGGCTTCATAGACGAAGGTTTATTTATTCAAGTGATAAGCGTTGTACAAGTACACGGGGTCGGCTGGCCAATCACGGTACATACCGTGAGTTTTAGTAGGCACTTGGGTAATGCGATCAACAATATCCATACCCTTAATCACCTTACCAAAAACCGCATAACCGGCGCTACTGGCACTTTTATCTAGAAATGGATTGTCCTGATGATTGATAAAAAACTGTGCTTGGGCGCTGTCTGGGTCGCTGGTTCTGGCCATAGCAATAGTGCCACGCAGGTTAGACAACCCATTTTTGGCTTCATTAACAATCGAAGGCTGGCTACTTTTCTTGGGCTTGTCATTGGTGCCAAAACCACCGCCTTGCACCATAAACCCAGCAATCACCCGATGGAAAATGGTGGACTGATAATAACCCGAATTAACATAATGCAAAAAGTTTTCAACGGTGACAGGCGCAGCATCTGGGTTTAACTCAACCACAATGTTGCCATGTACGGTTTCTAATTCCACCTGCGGGTTTTGGGCCCAAAGATTTAGGCTAAGGCCCATAGCTAACAGCGTTACTAGTAATGGCTTGATCATTTTCATGGTGATAGGCCCTATGCTGGCAAGACTTTGTTAAACGGTTTAACGGTGACTTTGTGGTACACGCCCGCAGTGATGTAGGGGTCGATATCGGCCCATGCCTGGGCGCTGACCAAGTCGGCAAATTCGGCCACAATTAAGCTGCCGCTAAAGCCTTCGCCGTTAATATGTGGGTGCGGGCCAGCAAGCACCAAACGCGACTCGGCCTCTAAGGCTTTTAACCGCTCAACGTGTGCAGGACGGGCTTGTTTACGTGCAGCCAAGCTGTCTTGTACATCTTCTGCAATAATGGTAAATAACATTACTTATCCTCTGCTTCAGTATCTTTAGGCATGTAGCGTGACATATATAAACCCTGAGCCATAATAAATACAAAGGTCAAACCCAACATGCCAAACAACTTAAAATCAACCCATGTGGCTTCGCTATAATTAAAGGCCACATACAAATTAATGCTGCCCATGGCCGCAAAAAATGCCACCCATGCTAAGTTGAGCTGACGCCAAATACGGCTCGGCAACTGCACGCCTTTCTCCATCAACCGTTGCACCACTGGTTTTTTACCAATAAACTGGCTGCCTAAAAAGCCCAAGCCAAACAACCAGTTAACGATGGTAGGTTTCCACTTGATGAACTGGCCGTCTTGCAAGGCCACCGTAAGGCCACCTAACACAACTACCAAAACCAAGGTAATGAGCTGCATTTTTTCTATTTTTTTGGTGGTAACCCAGGTATACGCCATTTGCAACATGGTGGCAGGAATGAGTATAGCGGTAGCGAGGATCAGATCGCCGGTCATCTTATACACAATAAAAAAAATGACTATGGGTAAAAAGTCGATAAGTAGCTTCATGAATTGCAAGTCTCTGAGGTGGTTGACTGATGAGCCAGCCTACCTACAAGGTTAGGTAAAAATTGTATTTCCATTGTACCATGCCAGAAAAGCATGATGCGCAAAAAACAAAGGCAGAATTGAAGACCATGCAACCGCATATTTTTGAATGTATAGACGCCCACACCTGTGGTAACCCCGTGCGCTTAGTGGCTCAAGGTGGACCCGAGCTTGTGGGCGCTAACATGAGTGCTAAACGACAGGATTTTTTAACCCATCACGACTGGGTTCGCACTGCGCTGATGTTTGAACCCCGCGGCCATGCCATGATGTCGGGTTCCATTCTTTACCCGCCAAGCAATCCGGCCCACGATGGCGCCATTTTGTTTATTGAAACCAGTGGCTGTTTACCCATGTGTGGTCACGGCACTATCGGCACCGTAACCACCGCATTGCAAGAAGGTTTATGGACGCCCAGGATCGCAGGTCAACTCACCTTAGAGGTGCCAGCAGGTGTTATTCGTATAGAATACCAACAGGACGATAACGGTCAGGTTGAATTTGTGCGCATTTTTAACGTCGCCAGCTACCTGGCACACCAAGCATTAAGCATTCATTGCCCAGGTTTAGGCGAGCTAAAAGTCGACGTTGCCTATGGCGGTAATTATTACGCTATTGTCGAACCACAAGCCAACTTTGCCGGTTTGCACAAATTTAGTGCCGCCCAAGTTCTACGTTACAGCCCATTAATACGCGAAGCCGTTAATAAAGTAGCAACGTGTGTACACCCCGAGGATGTCAGTGTTAATGGTATTAGCCACGTAATGTGGACCGGTGAGCCGCAAAAGGCTGATTCTAGCGCGTCTAACGCCGTGTTTTACGGCAGTGGCGCTATCGACCGCTCCCCTTGCGGTACCGGCACTAGCGCTCGTATGGCGCAATTACACGCCCAAGGCCGCCTATCAACGGGCCAACAGTTTGTGCACGAAAGCATTATCGGCAGTCAATTTATTGGCCGCGTGGAGTCCACCACTCAAGTGGGTTCATACCCTGCCATTATGCCCAGCGTGCAAGGTTGGGCCAAAGTCACCGGTTATAACCGCATTATTGTTGACCCAAGCGACCCTTACGCCCACGGATTTGAAATTCAATAGGAAACAGCAACATGAATTTACATACACTAGAGCAGCAATACGCCGTAGCTACCGAAATTAAAGTAAAGTGGGGTGAAATGGATGCCTTTCAGCACGTTAATAACACCGTTTACATTCGCTATATAGAAGACGGTCGTATCGACTTATTTGAAAAACTAGGTATGACCAGCGACATGAGCGAGCTCAATATCGGTCCTATACTCGCCTCTATTCAGTGTGATTATTTGGCACCGGTGACCTACCCAGACACTTTGTTAGTTTTCACCACTGCCACCCAAACCGGTGCCAAAAAAATCGAGTTAGACCACAAAATATGGAGCAAAACGCAAAATCGCTTAGTAGCTCAAGGCAAAGGTTTAGGCGTATATTATGACTACAAGGCCCTAAAAAGCTGCGTCATACCCGAATCTATTGTGGCTAAATTTTCAGCCTTGAGCGAGCAGTAAATGGCCTATTCCACCACTGCCAGCTTGTCGTTACACAACTACAATATTGTGCGGGTTAACGACAAAGGCAATATTGTGAACTGCACCGTGGTTAAAATGTGCAAAGACTATGCTTTGATTAAGTTAGATGGTAAAACCTATAGGGTACCCTATGGCCTAATGGACGAAGTAGTCGGTCACGAACTGCTTATGCCAGAGTAGAGGGCTCACTGAAAACAGGCTTAAATCAATGCGCTTAATTCGTTTCTTAAAACAAGACCTAGCCCACGAAATTGAAGAGTGGGTAGATCAAGATGTCATCCGTGCAGACCAAGCACAAGCCATTTGTGCCCGTTACGGCACCAGCTACCCGCCATCCGATAGAAATTCTGTTGGCTACCGGCTGCTCCAACTATTTGGCATCCTTTTCCTCGGTTTAGCACTGATCGTACTGTTGGGAGAAAACTGGGACGCCATGCCACGTGGATTACGCATGGGAGGCTTAATTGCCCTTACTGCAGGCCTTCAGGCCGCTGCATTATGGAAGTACCGTTTAGCCCAGCATCACGCCAGCGCAGGCTTCGCTTTGCTAGGTAACTTTGCCTATGGCGCCTCCATTATACTAATTGCTCAAATATACCACCTCGGTAAATACATGCCAGACGGAGTGTTTTGGTGGGCGCTAGGCTGTTTGCCGTGGGCCTTGTTGTTAAAGAACCCATTATTGATGATCCAAACCTTGATCCTGGCGGCCATTTGGTTCTTATTAGAAGTAGACTATGGCATTTACCCCGCCAGCGCTGGCCTATTTTTGCTGTGCGGTTTTTGGTTATTAACAACAGGGCCCAGGAGCATCTCTCTGCTCCTAACCTTGCTGATTTGTAGTGGTGCTTGGACCGAGTTTAGCTTAATGGCGTTGTGGAGTTCTGGGGCTCTAATAGGTGGTCATATTGAGCAAACCATCGTCACCGTAGCCGTGTTCATGCTGTTATTTGTAATCGGCCGCAGCCTCCAATACAAAGGGTCTAACAACTATAAAGATTACGGTGGTCTAATCGACATTTGGTGTCTTCGTTTTGGTTTGATATTTTTGTTTGTACTGAGCTTTACCGAAGCCCTCGACGAAATTACGTCGGCCCAGTGGGATCATGTCACCTCCATGTTGATTATTACTAGCCTGATCATCACCTTAACAACTGTTATGGCCTGGCGTTCTGGCTTGTTATTACACATGATTGGCATGTATACACTGCTGGCTGCAGGTATTGCATTTTTAGTATTAGATCCACAAGGCTACGGCGTAACGGCAACCAGTTGGCTGGTTAACATAGCGTTGTTATGCAGCGGCATTTACCTCATTTATAACGCCATCAACACCGGCAAATCACATTATTTCTTCTTGGGATTAGTCACCTTATTGGCTGCAGCTTTTGCCCGTTATTTTGACTTAGTCGGCGGCTACATAGGCGGTGCCGTATTGTTTCTTGTTTTCGCTATCATCCTCTTTTCTGCCTCTAAATACTGGCAAATCCATAGCATGAAAACCAATGGCAAGGAGGCCAAAGCTAATGCCTAAGCGTCTGACTGTTGGCCTAGTGTGTGCTGCCAGCTTCCAACTGTGCGTACTGGTAGGTATGTATATTAACGCCCAGTTACCTTTGTGGTTTGGCACCGAGGTTTCTCTGGCGACAAAACCCGTAGACCCCCGCTCTTTGTTTCGTGGTAACTACGCGCTTTTATCCTACAACATAAACCAACAAGCAGTGCCCCAAGCATGGCAGGATGGTCACCCAATTGCTAAAGGCACGGTGGTGTATATCGCCCTTGAGCCTGTAACTGAAACCGAACTATGGATTGGCAATGGTATGTACAAAGAAGAGCCTACTAGCGGGTTATTTATGCGCGGTAGGACAGGCAAAAACTGGCACCTCCAAGGGGCACCCATGATCGAGGTAAGCTACGGCATCGAAGCTTTTTTTGCACCTAAAGACAAAGCCATGGCCCTGGAAGAGCAACTTAACCACCCCCACAGAGCAGTTATCAAGGTGAACGCCAATGGCCGCGCTCGACTTAAAGGCATAGTTAGCAACTAGCGTTACATCACCGGCTATTTTCGGTCGAAAATACCTATAACGGGCTGCCGTATTCTCGCCGATCGGTAACTACGCGATGCTCTCTTACAAACGTATACAACCCTGTGGCTATAATAATTCCAGACCCAACGAGGGTAGGCATTTCCACGTTTTCGTTGAAAACAAATACACCCACCAGCAGCGAGAACAGTAGTCTTGTATACCTAAAAGAAGAGACCACAGAGGCATCCCCCACGCGCATTGCCGCAACAATGGCATAATAACCCGACACACTAAAAACGATAGCACAGCCAAAATAAACTAATTCTTTACCCAAGATAGGGGCAATACCTTGGGGGCTTACCCAGAGCATTAATGCACCAATAACAGCCAGAGATGAAAAGGCTTGAAAAGAAATGATGGAAGATTCAACAGTCTTAGGAATAGCGCGAGTCACCAAATCTCTAGCGGCAACGCCCACAACGGCCACCAGCACCCACAAAACCGATGGATCAAAGCCTGTAAATCCAGGCCTTATAATCAGTAACACACCACTAAAACCCACACCAACGGCAGTCCACCGACGCCAGTCCACTCTTTCGCCTAAGAATAACGCCGCGCCCATGGTAATTGTTAAAGGGGTAACTTGAAATACCGCCGCCACTGTTGATATAGGCACAAGCGACAATGACGTCACAAACGCCACGGCGGCAATGGTTTCTGCGATCATACGAGCAATAGTCGCCCGTGTCCAAACGCTGGGTACAAATATTTTACGCCCTCGGGTAAGGGCCAGAAGAGCAAAAATAACAGCGCCAAAAAAGCCCACAACCATCAAAATCTGACCAATGGAGACGGTGCTAGAAAGCTGCTTAATGAAGGCGTCTTCTAGGGTAAAGCCCGCCATCGCGACGAGCATTAATAGGATGCCTTTACGGTTATTTATACTGCTGTTCAATGGGAGTGACACCTATGGTAAATTCAATTCAACTAAGTCCAACCACACACTACTGTTTGAGTCGGTAGCCGGTTTTAAAGATCCAGCCGATGAGGGCCAAACAAATACCCATAAACAACATCACCATGGCTAAACTAACACCCACACTAACATCGGATATTTCGTAAAAACTCCAACGAAAGCCACTGATCAGGTACACCACAGGATTAAACATCGTCACCGTTTGCCACGCGTTAGGCAGCATGTCGATAGAGTAAAAAGCACCGCCCAAAAACACCATTGGCGTGACCACTAGAAGAGGAATCAATTGCAGCTTTTCAAACCCATCGGCCCAAATACCAATCAGAAAACCAAACAGGCTAAAGGTAATGGTGGTTAATATCAAAAATGCCAACATCCAAAACGGATGAGCGATCTGAATCGGCACAAATAAGCCTGCCGTGGCCAGTATAATCAAACCAATAATTAGCGATTTTGTCGCTGCTGCTCCCACATAACCTACGGTAGCTTCCCAAAACGACACCGGTGCAGAAAGCACCTCATAAATAGTGCCCGAATAACGCGGAAAATAGATACCAAACGATGCGTTAGACAAGCTTTGAGTCATAATGGATAACATGATTAGCCCCGGCACAATAAAGGCGCCATAACTAATGCCATCGACAGATTCGATACGCGAACCTATAGCACCACCAAACACTACAAAATAAAGCACGGTAGACAACACAGGAGACACGATGCTCTGAGTCACCGTGCGTTTAGTCCGCGACATCTCAAACGAATAAATGGCCCACATAGCTCTTAGATTCATGCTACGTCCTCCAGTAAGTCTACAAATATTTCTTCTAGGCTGCTTTGTTGTGTGTGTATGTCTTTCACACCTAAACCCGCGCTAGTTACGGCTTGTAGTAACCCTCCGATGTCTATTTCTTCTGCATCTTTGTCGTAGTGATACATAATACTGAGGCGGTCGTCGGCCAAACAGAAACCCTGTTCTTCGAGCACCTTGGGTAACGTTTCTAGGGTGTCCATTAACTCTACTTTAAGTTGCTTTTGGCCCATACGAGCCATTAAGGTGCCCTTGTCTTCCACCAGCAACAACTTACCGCCACTGATTACACCGATACGATCGGCAATGGCTTCAGCTTCTTCAATATAATGGGTGGTCAGTACAATGGTTACACCTTGGTGACGTAACTCGTCTACCATGCGCCACATGTCTTGCCGCAAGGCTACGTCTACACCGGCTGTCGGCTCGTCTAAGAACAACACTTGTGGTTCGTGCACCAAGGCCTTGGCGATCAGTAAACGGCGCTTCATGCCGCCTGAGAGTGTCATTATACGGTCATCTTTCTTATCCCACAGGGACAGGTCTCTAAGTACCTTTTCTACCACTTGAGGATTTTTACGTAACCCAAACAATCCACGACTAAAGGTCAAGTTATCCCAGGGGGTTTCAAACGCATCCGTGGTCAGTTCTTGGGGGACTAGTCCAATTAAACTACGGGTTTTACGATAGTCTTTAATAATGTCAAAACCACCCACAGTCACCGACCCGGAGGTGGGATTTACAATGCCACACACCGAAGAAATAAGGGTGGTTTTGCCTGCGCCGTTGGGGCCCAACAAAGCCAATATTTCGCCTTTTTTAACGCTCAGGCTAATGTTATCCAGCGCTACAAAACCACTGGTGTACTGCTTGCCTAAGTTGCTAATTTCGATCATCACTATGTCCTTTTATACCCCGAATCGAGTCTATCAATATAACCACATTGGCTTATTTTAGCCATAAAAAAACCGGCCACAAGGGCCGGCTTTTTGTAAGCGTGGTTAGCTTAGGGGATGAATTACATCATGCCGCCCATACCGCCCATACCGCCACCCATGCCGCCCATGTCTGGCATGCCGCCACCGGCTGCATCGTCTGCAGGTGTGTCAGCAATCATGCACTCAGTAGTGATCATCATGCCAGCTACAGAAGCTGCTGCTTGAAGTGCAGTACGTGTCACTTTGGCTGGGTCTAGGATACCCATTTCGATCATGTCGCCGTAGTCGCCAGTGCTGGCGTTGTAACCGTAGTTACCAGAACCAGACTTCACCTTGTCTACCACAACAGAGGCTTCGTCGCCTGAGTTGCTAGTGATTTGACGCATAGGTGCTTCCATGGCCTTAAGGGCCACTTTAATACCAACAGTCTGGTCTGGGTTATCGCCTTCTAGACCTTCAACGCCTTGCAATGCACGGATTAGTGCAACGCCGCCGCCAGGCACTACGCCTTCTTCAACAGCAGCACGAGTCGAGTGCAATGCGTCTTCTACGCGAGCCTTCTTCTCTTTCATTTCTACTTCGGTAGCTGCGCCAACCTTGATTAGGGCAACACCACCCGCAAGTTTAGCAACGCGCTCTTGAAGCTTCTCACGATCGTAGTCTGACGAAGTATCACCAATTTGTGCGCGGATTGCAGAAACACGACCTTCAATGGCAGAGGCTTCGCCAACACCGTCAATGATGATGGTGTTTTCTTTAGACATGTTAACGCGCTTAGCTTGACCTAGTTGCTCAAGAGTCGCTGTTTCTAGAGACAAACCAATTTCTTCAGAAATTACGGTGCCGCCAGTTAGAACAGCGATATCTTCTAGCATAGCCTTACGGCGATCGCCAAAACCTGGTGCCTTAACTGCACATACCTTTACGATGCCACGCATATTGTTCACTACCAATGTTGCAAGGGCTTCGCCTTCAACGTCTTCAGCAACAATCAACAGTGGACGGCTTGCTTTAGCAACAGCTTCCAAAATAGGTAGCAAGTCACGGATGTTAGAAATCTTCTTGTCTACCAATAGTAGGAAAGGCATTTCCAATTCGGCAGTCATGTTGTCTTGGTTGTTTACGAAGTATGGAGACAAGTAACCACGGTCAAATTGCATACCTTCTACAACGTCTAGCTCGTCCTGTAGAGAAGTACCTTCTTCAACAGTGATTACGCCTTCTTTGCCTACTTTTTCCATCGCTTCAGCAATGATCATGCCTACAGTGCTATCGGAGTTAGCAGAGATCGTACCTACTTGAGCGATTGCATTGGTGTCGGCACATGGCGTAGCCATTTCTTCAATTTGAGCTACTACAGCAGCAGACGCTTTGTCGATGCCGCGTTTAAGGTCCATTGGGTTCATGCCAGCTGCAACAGCCTTAAGGCCTTCGTTTAGGATCGCTTGAGCCAAAACAGTTGCAGTGGTGGTGCCGTCACCGGCTACATCGTTAGCTTGGGAAGCAACTTCCTTCACCATTTGTGCGCCCATGTTTTCAAACTTGTCGGTAAGTTCGATTTCTTTAGCAACAGACACACCATCTTTAGTGATGGTTGGTGCGCCAAAGGCTTTGTCTAGAACTACGTTACGGCCTTTAGGGCCTAAGGTTACTTTTACGGCGTCGGCAAGGATGTTAACGCCGTTTACCATACGGCTACGAGCCGAATCACCAAATCTTACTTCTTTAGCTGCCATGTCAAAAATTCCTGTTTCTATAATAGAGTTAAATTAGGCTTCAAGGATGCCGTAAATTTCGCTTTCGCTAACGATAAGCACTTCTTCGCCATTGATCTTAGCGGTGCTGTTGCCAGCGTAAGGGCCAAACAATACTGTGTCGCCAACCTTAACGCTCATAGCTTGCTGTTCGCCGTTGGTAGTAATACGGCCAGGGCCTACTGCCAATACTTCACCTTGGTTAGGCTTTTCTGCGGCGCTACCAGGTAGCACGATGCCACCAGCACTCGTTGCTTCTTCTTCTTGACGACGAATAACAACACGATCTTGTAAAGGACGGATGCTCATTACGTTTGTACTCCTAAAATGTACGTATCTCCGACTAAGCCGGAATTGTTTTTAATATCGAGTTCTTAGATATGGGGTGAAGTGAGGTTTTCAATAGCAAACCTCAAAAAATGTTTAGAAAACTACACTTTATTCAATCTTATTGCTCTTGTGGCTATTCTGCGGGGCATCAAACTCCCCTTCTATTATACTTTCGTCTTTATTAAAGCCTGGACCAAAACCACCCGTGGCACCTAGGTTAGCTTTGGAGAACATTTTAAAACGGCCCATCAAACGCGACGCAAAAAACTGGCGCGTAAACGGCAGTAACAACAAAAAGCCAATGCTGTCGGTTACAAAACCCGGGGTAAGCAACAAAGCACCGCCTACGGCCAATAAAATGCCTTCTAACATTTCTTGGGCCGGGATTTGACCCGACTGCATACGCCAGTTAGCACGGTTCAAAGTGGCCAAGCCCTGATGGCGTAGCAAATTAATGCCAATAAAGGCGGTAAGCAATACCAAGGCAATGGTCCATAGCGCACCAATTTGTTGGCCCACTTGAATGAGCACTACCATTTCCACAATGGGCACGGCAATAAATAAGGCAAAAAGAAAACGCATAATAATGTAGTCTTAGTTAAGTTAACTGTGATTCTTATATGCGGCCATACAAAAAAAATGAAAGACCCCCATCAACAAAAGCCACAAGACCAACAACGACTGCGCCGCCAACAGTTGTACCAAACCATTGCCGCCATACCCGCTGGCAAGGTTGCCAGTTATGGCCAACTCGCTACCCTAGCAGGGCAAGTAGGTGCCGCGCGCTGGGTAGGCTGGTGTTTGCGCCACTTACCCAAAGATTCGTCTTTACCGTGGCATAGGGTAATCACTGCCAGCGGCAAGCTGGCCTTCCCACCGGCCACAGCAGGTTATGTGCGCCAACGGGAAAAACTCGAACAAGAAGGTGTGCGGTTACACAATCACAAGGTTTCGATGCAACAGTATCAGTGGCAACCCTAATTCTTGCTTGCCTTGTTTTTATTGTGCTATACGTGCACAGTGAGCCTCCATTAGTCGCCCGAATAGATGAACTACTTCCATGAACAAGCTCCCTGCCTTTTACGCGCTATCTTTTTTGTTATTACTTGGCACCGTGTGGGGCAGCACCATTGTGATTATGAAACACGTTGTTTCTACGGGTCATCAGCCCCTAGGGTTGATTTTTTGGCAACTAGCTTTGGGCGCAGTCTTACTTACACTTATTGGCCATCTGCAAGGCAAGCCTCTGCCTATGAAAACGGCAGACGTGCGATTTTATGCCATTGTGGCTTTAGTGGGCACTATCATCCCCAACACCACCTCTTACATTGTTGCAGCCCACCTACCAGCTGGCATACTCGCCATTGGCTTGGCCACGGTGCCCATGTTCACGCTGATGGTTGCGCTGGTGATCCGTGCTGAAAAATTTGAGGGGCTACGCATTGTAGGCATTTTATTAGGTGCCGTGGCCATTGGTCTAATTCTTGGACCAGAAGCAGATTTCACCAGCCGAGGCTTAGGGGTTTTTATGCTATTGGCCCTAGTGGCACCTTTCTTCTATGGCATCGAAGGCAATTACATTGCTCGCTATACGCCCACCAATATGGACCCGCTCACCGCCTTACGTGGTGCCTCTATCATTGGCTTGTTAATTTGCACGCCCATAACCTTGGCAACAGATTCATGGGTAGACCTTAGCCAGGCATGGACGTCTGTAGAGTGGGCCATTCTTGCCAACAGCCTACTTCACGTTGTGGCTTATACGGGGTACATTTGGTTAGTTGGCCGCACTGGGGCGGTATTTGCGAGCCAAGTGTCCTATGTGGTCACCCTTTCTGGAGTGCTGTTTGGCATGTTGATCTTAGGCGAAAGCCACTCTGCCTTGGTATGGCTGGCGTTAGTTTGTGTGTTGGGTGGTTTAACGCTGGTGCAGCCGCGTTCAACCTCTTAACCATTGACCTATAGTACGTAAAGGCGTACGCTTCTTCTACGGGAGTACATTATGTCGACCATCACCGCTACAGAAGCACGCGCAAGCCTTTATAAGTTAATTGACCAAGCATCCGATAATCACCAGCCTATTACCATTACCGGCAAACGCAACAATGCAGTACTCGTGTCCGAGGAAGATTGGAAAGCCATTGCCGAAACGCTGTACTTAACCTCGATACCGGGTATGAGCCATTCTATTCAAGACGGCTTAGCTCAACCATTGGCAGGGTGTAATACGGAACTCACCTGGTGACTTGGGTTTTGGTTTACACCAAACACGCTCAAACAGATGCTAAAAAACTCGCCGCTTCGGGTTTAAACAACAAAGCTGCAAAGTTACTAGAAATACTGGCTAATGACCCTTTTCAAAACCCACCACCATTTGAACAGCTTGTAGGTAACTTAGCAGGCGCTTATTCCCGCAGAATCAACATACTGCACCGTCTTGTATACCAAGTCTATACCCGTGAAAAAACCGTCAAGGTGTTGCGCCTGTGGACCCATCACGAATAGCTTACACTCGCCAATCGGCTTGGATTTATTCCCCCGCATACAGTAAAATAGCACCTCACATTAAACCCCCGCTCCGGATTTACGTTTCGGCTCGCTAAGGAAGTCCTCATGCCTCAAGATCAATCGCAGATTGTTGTCTGTGCGTTATACAAATTCGTCACCCTAGAAAAATTTCAAGACCTACGCCAGCCGTTACTCAAGGTAATGGAGCACAACAACATTCGTGGCACGTTATTACTCGCCTCAGAAGGCATCAATGGCACAGTCGCCAGCAGCCGCAAAGGCATTGATGCATTGATTACTTGGTTTGAAAAAGACGACCGTTTACAACACATCGTCACCAAAGAGTCTTTGGAAGCCGAAAATCCGTTTTACCGCACCAAAGTGAAGCTCAAAAAAGAGATTGTCACCATGGGTGTAGAGGGCATTGACCCCAAACAAGTGGTAGGCACCTATGTTAAACCCCAAGATTGGAACGCCCTTATTTCTGACCCAGACGTAGTGTTGGTAGACACACGTAACGATTACGAAGTGAAAGTAGGCACCTTTGAAGGCGCACTCAACCCAGACACCACCACTTTTCGCGAATTTCCGCAGTATGTAAGCGACAACTTAGACCCGAGCACCAACAAAAAAGTAGCCATGTTCTGTACCGGTGGCATTCGTTGTGAAAAATCCACTGCCTACCTTAAAGAACAAGGGTTTGAAGAAGTGTATCACTTAGAAGGCGGCATTCTTAAGTACTTAGAAGAAGTGCCCGAAGAAGACACCATGTGGCAAGGCGAATGTTTTGTATTCGACAATCGCGTTACGGTAAACCACCAGCTAGAAAAAGGTCAGTACGATCAGTGCCACGCCTGTCGTTTACCAATTACCAAGGAAGAACAAACCAGTGATAAGTACTTAGAAGGCATTAGCTGCCCACACTGTTTTGACAAACACACCCCAGACCAACGTCAGCGCTTTGAAGAGCGCCAACGTCAAATGGAATTGTCCCAACAACGTGGCGAAGGCCACCTTGGTGCCGACGCCATTGAAACCATTGCCCAGCGCCGCCAGGCTAAAGCCGATAAAAAGCAGGCGCAGCGGGACAAATAGCGGTTAACCACTATGGGCATTAATTCAGGCCATCGATGCTCTTAACCGCTGCACGGGCCGCTCATCAATGACAATATGAATGGCCGCTGTAATCAGCGCAATGATTGCAGCTGCCCACCATACTTTGTCGTAGTTGCCCGTGGTGTCGTATAAATAACCGCC
>CBDUDU010000020.1:0-33393 GCA_965366045.1 uncultured Oceanospirillaceae bacterium | reverse complement strand
GCTGATAACGTAGGCATTGGTAAGGGCACTATCTATAAACACTTTAAGTCTAAATCTGACATTTATATTTGTTTACTCATCAGTTATGAACATCAACTTGCGGGCTTGCTAGCGACTAAAGACTTCTCTGACCCTGAGTCGATTTGGCGTAGCTACTTTGAATTTCGTATGAACGACCCGGAACAAGCCTCATTGTTTGATCGTTTGGAAGATCGCTTAGTCAAAGGTGAGGAATACGAAAGTGAAATTGCAGAGGTGCATCAGATTCGCAACCAAAACATGCAAGTGTTGGCGAATTTAGTCGAAAAACGTATTGCCTCGGGTAAGTTGGAGCAGGTACCTGCTTACTACCATTTATCAGCCTCTTGGGCCTTAGTTCACGGTGCTCTTGCACTACATAACTCGGGCTTTTTTAAAGAATTCATTCAGGATCGAGAAGCATTTTTTGAATTTCTGATGCAGATTGGTATGCGCATGGGCAACCGCGGCCAAAGCGGGTTTAGCGACACCTCCAAAGCTCGAGCCAACTCAGTCGATAGTGAACCAACTGTAGCCGAATAACTGTTATGTTAGATGACCTCATCACACAAGCGCAACAGATGCCGGATTATCCGCTGGCTAGTTGGTCCCCAGATTTCAAGGGTGACATGGATTTGGTTATTGGTGCTAATGGTACCTGGATGCACCAAGGTCAACCGATTGTTAAAACCAAGATAATGCAGTTATTTTCACGTCTTTTGCAACGCCAAACTAACGGCGATTATTGGCTCGTAACCCCTGTAGAAGCATTTTCTATCAAGGTTGAAGACCTGCCATTTACTATCATTTCTGCAGATCAGGAAGTTGTTGATTCAAGGGCCCAATGGCAGTTTACCAGTAATTGTGGTGATCAAATTTGTTTGCAAAAGCCAGATCAATTAAAGGTCACGGTCGATGAAATGGGTCAGCCGCAACCCCAACTGTATGTGCGTGAGGGTTTGTGGGCCCGTATCAGTCGGCCTGTGTTTTATCAACTGGCCATGGCCTGCAATACTGTACAGACCACAAGCGGCCCCCGTGCCATACTGATTAGCGCTGGGGTCGAGTACGACTTTGGCGCTACTTAACTTTAATAAAGGTTTTAATCATGCCTGTTCATGCTATACATCACCCGTTAGTCGCCCACAAGTTAGCCTTATTACGTAAGTCTGGCGTTAGCACTAAACAGTTTCGCGAACTGGCTAATGAAGTGGCGAGTTTGTTAACTTACGAAGCGACGCGCTCATTAGTGTTAGAGCATGTAACCATTGATGGCTGGCAAGGAACACCTATTGCCGTGCAAATGTTGGCCGGCAAAAAATTAACCATAGTGCCCATATTGCGCGCAGGTTTAGGTATGCTCGATGGGGTGATGCAATTGGTGCCAAATGCCAAAGTCAGCGTAGTGGGGTTGTACCGTAACGAAGAAACCTTAGAGCCAGTGGCTTATTTTGATAAAATCATTGCTGATGTAGATCAGCGTACGGCATTGATTATTGACCCCATGCTAGCTACCGGTGGCACTTTGTTGGCGACCATCGATTTGCTGAAGCAAAAAGGCTGTAAAAATATTATGGGATTGTTTTTGGTGGCTTCACCCGAAGGTCTGAAGCGCGTGCATGAATTGCACCCAGAAATAGATCTATACGTTGCTGCAGTGGATGATTGCCTCAACGAACACGGTTACATATTGCCTGGTTTAGGCGATGCCGGTGATAAGATATTTGGTACTAAATAACAACTAAGCCCTGGCTCGTAGACGAGCTCAGGGCTACACGGCTGACCTAATTACATGTTCGGGTAGTTGGGCCCGCCGGCACCTTCAGGCACCACCCAAGTGATGTTCTGACTTGGGTCTTTAATATCACAAGTCTTACAATGCACACAGTTTTGGCTATTGATTTGGAATTGTTTGGTGCCGTCTTCGGTTTCAACAATCTCGTAAACCCCGGCAGGGCAGTAACGCTGAGCGGGTTCGTCCCACATGCTTAGGTTAATGCCTAAAGGCAGACTGTTATCCTTAAGTGTCAAATGGCATGGCTGGTCTTCTTCGTGGTTGGTACCAGAAAGAAACACTGATGACAGTTTGTCAAAGCTAATCACGCCGTCGGGCTTTGGATAGACAATCTTAGGCATGTCTGCAGCAGGTTTAAGCTGCGCGTGATCAGGAGTATTGTCCTTTAGAGAAATTGGCAGCTTGCCGCCAAAGATATTTTGGTCAATCCAGTTAAACGAACCACCCAGCCACATACCAAACTTGTGCATAGCAGCGCCAAAGTTACGCGCTTTATAAAGCTCTTCATGTAACCAAGACTGCTTAAAGTTATCGCCGTAACTGGTTAGGTCTTGTTTACCTTCATCGCCATTAGAAATGGCTTCGAACAAGGTTTCTGCTGCTAACATGCCCGACTTCATTGCCGTATGACTGCCTTTGATTTTAGCAAAGTTCATGGTGCCAGCGTCGCAACCAATGATTAACGCGCCTGGCAAACTCATTTTGGGTAAGGCAAAAAGGCCGCCTTTCTCTACTGCACGAGCGCCGTAGGAAACTCGAGTGCCGCCTTCTAAGTATTGTTTTAATACAGGATGGTGCTTGAGGCGTTGGAATTCATCAAATGGGCTCAGGTGCGGGTTGTCGTAGCTTAGATCGATGATTAAACCAACGGTGACCTGATTGTTGTCGCCGTGATATAGGAAAAAACCACCGTTAGCCCCTTTTGTTAAAGGCCAGCCTGAACCGTGCAACACTAAACCTGGCTGATGCTTAGCAGGGTCGATGTCCCACAGTTCTTTGATGCCGATACCGTAATGTTGGCTAGTGGTGCCTTGGTCTAGGTCAAACTGTTCAATCAGTTGCTTGCCTAGATGGCCGCGGCAACCTTCGGCAAAAACGGTGTATTTTGCATGTAATTCCATGCCTTGCATGTAACCATCTTTTTCTTCACCGGACTCACTAACACCCATGTCGCCAGTGGCAATGCCTTTAACACTGCCGTCTTCGTGGTATAAAATTTCGGCAGCTGCAAAGCCTGGAAATACTTCGGCACCTAGGTTTTCGGCTTGCTCGGCTAACCAGCGGCAAACATTGCCTAAGCTAACGATGTAATTGCCTTCGTTATGCATAGGTTTTGGGATGGCGAAGCTAGGCATGCTCAAGCCACCCGTGGCACTGGTTAAAATGTGCATTTCGTCTTTCACAACGGGTGCAGTTAGGGGTGCGCCCATAGCCTGCCAATCTGGAAATAGTTCATTCAGTGCAGTTGGTTCTAGGATAGCACCTGACAGGATGTGCGCGCCCACTTCCGAACCTTTCTCAACGACGCAAACGCTAAGCTCTTGTTCTTTAGCTTGAGCTAATTGTAATAGTTTACAAGCAGTCGCTAGGCCCGATGGGCCCGCACCAACGATGACAACATCGAATTCCATTGATTCACGTTCCACTGCACTTCCTCTTATCTTTGATGGTGACGAAACAGCCACTTTAACTGTGCTCAAAGTGGCCTACTGTTCATATACCGACTTATTCTGGCCCTTCTTTAACATAGATTCAATCAATACCGTTCAGTCGGCGTTAGTTAATCTAACTTGGGGTCCGATTGTGCTAATAGTTTTGTTGTGATGAGGCCGTAATTGGTGCGGCTCCGTTTGTGAGCTATTGGTAAGTTACACCAATTATTAACACAAACGAGTTGTTTTAGGGCGCAGGTAATGCGTTAATTGCCGATTAAAGTCGCTAGGTCATGGGTGATCTGTGCGGCAGGCAAGGTGCTACAGCCTTGCGTGTTTTGTCCGCACCAATGATTTGAAAAATCACGTAAGCTTTGTGCTTCTGCTTTGCCTCTAAGGGCTACCAGCGCGCTTGCAGCCAAAGGGAATTGCGGCACTAAATCCGACATTGGCCCTTGTTCTTGGATCAACCGGTTGACAATGCCCCGGGCTGGTCGGCCTGTAAGCACGTTGGTGAGTGCGGTGTGTTGTGCATCAGCACTAGCGATTGCCTCGCGGTGCATTGCGCTTGTGGTTGCTTCTGGGCAAAGCAAGTATGCTGTGCCTACTTGGGCCGCTACAGCACCTAGCTGCAGTACTGCAGCCACTCCCTTAGAGCAGGCGATACCACCTGCGGCAATAACTGGTATATCGACCTCGGCAACAATTTGTGGTACTAAAGCGAAGGTGCCTAATTGGGTGCTTATATCTTGGGTTAAGAACATGCCTCTATGACCACCGGCTTCACTTCCTTGAGCGATAATCATATCTGCGCCATTCGCAGCTAGCCACTTAGCTTCGGCAACAGTGGTGGCTGATGATAAAATAATGGCACCCCAAGCTTTGATTTGTTGCAGCAATTTAGCCTCAGGCAAACCAAAATGAAAACTTACCACAGGTGGTTTGAAGGGCGCGATCACATCCAAAGATTGCTGGTCGAAGGGGAGGCGAGTCGGTGCATCAATCACTTGATTACTATCAACACCAAACTCCTGATAGTAAGGGCTAAGTTGCTGCTTCCAGCGATCTTCTTGAGCGAGGCTAGCAAGCGGCTTCTTATGGCAAAAGAAATTGAGATTATAAGGCGCTTTAGTTTGGCTTGTGATTAATGCTAACTCATTTGCGAGCTGTTCTTTATTAAGCATGGCGCAAGGTAGCGAACCTAAGCCGCCAGCATTCGATACAGCAACGGTAAGCTCACTATTTTGAACTCCTGCCATAGGCGCTTGGACTATGGGGAGCGAAGTATTAATGGTCTGTAGAATGGGCATGTTGGTTCCTTGCATTGTCGCTATCATGAGCAGGGTAGGGTATGGCTATAATTTAATAGGATAGAACATTAAGGCAAGTAGACCAATAGGGTTTCCCTTGTAAGGCAAGCTAATAGCCACTAAAGTACTCCTATTACTCAGCCATCTCCGTCAACTATGCACATTGAAATTAAACCTTCGGTTACCCAGCAACAGGTCCACGACCAATTACGTCAATGCAGAGCGGGGGATCGGGTGCATTGTCTTGACGTGGGTCAGTTCTTATTGTGTAAACGGTTGCTGGAACAGTGGCGCTGGGGTGATGTTCTGTTGCTCATGATGGATGACCAAAAACAAGTTTTAAAACAATATAAATATCGCCCCCCAGCCCACGACGAGATACCCCGTGAACGCTTAGTTAGAGATCAAGAACAAGTGGTGTATGCCCTAGAAAAGGTGTTTGCACATTGTCACAAAGTTGGCTTGAAGGTGGTGTCTTTTAGCGATGGCTTAGTGGTGGTGCCCACAGCATTGGCAGAGGACCCTTTAGCTTTGTGTTCGGCCTCGGCTTTGGGTATCAATGACTATGAGACTTACGTCACCTTTGCTGAGCAAGTTGAATAGCGGAAATTAAATAGAGCAGCAACAAAAAGGCACCTTGTAAGTGCCTTTTTGTTGGATGGATAGATTAAGCGACTTCTTCTTCGAGGTCGTCTGGCGGCAACCGCATGCCTTTATCTATGCCTTTGCGGGTTTGAGTCTTAGATTTGGCTTTTTGTAACTGAGTTTCAATTTTTGAGCTTAATGAGTCGATAGCACTAAACATATTGTCGCCTTTGGCTTTGGCGAATAGTTCGTGGCCGGTGTCTAAATGTAGAGTGGCTTCGGCAAGGTCTTGGCTGCCGTCTTTGTCAATGGTGACTTGAATGTTGGTGATATGATCGAAGTGGCTTTCATTTTTCTGCAGCTTGGCCATAATACGTTCTTTTATGGCGTCTGTAGCTTTGGTGTCATGACGAGCAGTAATGTTCATTTGCATAATCGATTCCTTGTTTCGAGTGGTTCTAAGAGTGTTGAAATAAAAGTTGGGCCCTCATTAAGTAGCAGTTATAGTGGGGTGTGGCGTTAGCAGTTGAGCTATGTAAGAACACGCTTATGCTGTGGCTACGCTTTTAATAGAACACAAGTACGCAACTAATGAAAGCCATTTTGCT
Organism: uncultured Oceanospirillaceae bacterium; assembly: GCA_965366045.1. GTDB lineage: Bacteria > Pseudomonadota > Gammaproteobacteria > Pseudomonadales > Balneatricaceae > Njordibacter. Next base: position 27,425 of record CBDUDU010000020.1, on the reverse strand, counting down.
CTGGAAAATGCAAATAATTGAATCCATTAATAGTAACCAAGAGAAGGCCGTTGAGTTGACTGAAAACTATGATATTGTGATTTGTGGCGGCGGCATGATTGGTGCAGCGTTAGCCACACAACTAGCGCCCCAAGGGTTCAATATCGCCGTCATAGAGGCGCAAGAGCCACAGGCCTTTGACTTAAGTCAACGTTTTGATTTGCGTATTTCGGCCTTGAGCCCACAAAGTCAGCGGGTTATGCAGGCCTCAACGGCTTGGGACACATTGCAAGGCATGCGTTTGTGCCCCTATCGACGTATGCGGGTGTGGGAAGTCGAAGGCTTTGGCGACTTAACGTTTGATGCCGCACAGGTGGGGGCGGAACAATTAGGGCATATTGCAGAAAACCGTTTGGTTCAGTTAAGCCTATGGCGCGCTCTGAGTGATTACTCCAATGTTGAGTTGCTATGTCCTGCGGCGCCGATTAGGTTTGAAAGCTCTGCCAGCGGCACTCGTATTGAACTCGATACAGGTGCAATTCTCTCTGCCCGTTTAGTTATTGGTGCTGATGGTGCGCAATCGAAAGTAAGGCAGGCGTTTGGTATTGGTGTTAATCGTGGTCAGTATCAACAGGCCTGTTTGGTGGCTGCCGTAACTACGCAGTTAGGCCAGCAAGACATCACATGGCAGCGATTTGTCAATACTGGACCACAAGCGTTTTTGCCCATGTTAGGGCAGCACGGGTCTGTGGTTTGGTATCACCAAGCTGACCAAGTGAGGGCCCTTAGTCAACTGTCACAGTTACAATTAGGAGAGGAAATTATGCGCCAATTCCCGCCCCAGTTGGGCCATATTGAGGTTTCTGAACACGCCTTCTTTCCACTGCAAAAACAACATGCTAAACGTTACGTAGGTGAAGGTGTTGTGTTAGTCGGTGATGCGGCGCACGTGATCAATCCATTGGCAGGACAGGGTGTTAATTTAGGTTTTCAAGATGTGGCTTGTTTGGCGAAAGTTCTTAATGATGCCCACGAACAGGGGGCTGATTGGTCCAGCGCTAAGGTATTAATGACTTATGAAAAACAGAGAAAGCGAGCTAACAGTTTAATGTTGCATACCATGGACGCTTTTCATCATGGCTTCAGTCAGGCTCACCCTGCAGCAAAATGGTTACGTAACCTGACTTTGGCGGCGGCAAAAGTGCCTGCGCTAAAAAAACAAGTCATCCGTTACGCCATGGGATTGTGAATTTTAGCTAGACAGTGCTGTTCTAGTGACGCAATTCAAATTATACTGGGCAGAAGAATTTAGGCGTTAGTGACCACTTGGGTCGCTCACAACGAGACGAATAAGATATACACCCGTGGCCCACATGACTGATAACCAAGACAAAGTGTTTTCCACTCTTATCGTAGATGATGATGAAATTAATTTAGAAATTCTTAGCGACTATTTAGGAGCTGCAGGACTTGCGGTAATGACCGTGCTTGACGGCGAGCCTGCCGTAGAGGTTTTGTCTAACGACGACTATGAGTTTGATGTGATATTTTTAGACTGGATGATGCCTGGCATTAGTGGTTTAGATGTACTTAAACACGTACGAGCCTCAAACAAAAATGCCAGCTTGCCTATTATTATGCAAACGGCCCAAGCCAGTGACCTAGAGCGTCGTGAAGGTCTAGAGGCCGGTGCCGATTTTTATCTCAGCAAGCCGTTTGACGAAGGCTCGTTTTTGTCGGCTTTACAAACCACCATGCCGCAAGTCCAGTTTGACTAACTTGCATCAATACAAGGTGAGTTAGACCCTCACTGCTAATATCGCCACACTTAGTATCCGCTGACTGTGGCTTTTGTTTTTTTTATCTTGGTAAAAATATGACCGCTGTTCCTTCATCTCACTCCTCTTTTCGCTTTTTACGCCAGCAGACCGTTGCTTCGTTGCAAATCACTATCCAACAATTTGAGCATATTGAAACCGGCGCCCAACACATTCACCTAGCCAGCGACCAGGCCGAAAACGTGTTTTTGGTGGCCCTAAAAACCATGCCTCAAGACTCCAGCGGTGTGGCTCATGTGCTTGAGCATACGGTACTTTGTGGTAGCGAAAAGTTCCCGGTGAGAGATCCTTTCTTTATGATGATTAGGCGTTCTTTAAATACCTTTATGAACGCCTTCACCAGCAGTGATTGGACAGCGTACCCGTTTGCAAGCCAGAATAAAAAAGACTTTAACAACCTGTTAGAGGTGTATCTGGACGCAGTGTTTTTTGCACGCTTAGACCCCCTCGATTTTGCTCAAGAGGGCCATCGTGTTGAATTTGCCGAGTTAACAGCTGTAGACCAAGCCAAAAGCTTGGTCTACAAAGGTGTGGTGTATAACGAAATGAAGGGCGCTATGAGTGCACCTGTGAGTCAGTTATGGCAAACCCTTACCAAGTATTTATTTCCCACCACCACCTATCACTTTAATAGTGGTGGCGAACCGAGCGACATTCCAGATTTAACCCATGAGCAACTGTTGGCCTTTTATAAGCGTCATTATCACCCTTCCAACGCTATTTTTATGACCAGTGGCAATATCAGTGCTGAAGAGCAGCAAGAGAAGTTTGAAGATTATGCTCTAAGTCGTTTTTCTGAGCAGAAAATTGATTTAGTTGTGACCGACGAAAAACGGTATTATAGCCCCGTTAAAGTACAAGAAAGTTACCCCGCTACAGCAGGTGACGAGCAAGCCAAAAGTCACTTGGTATTAGGCTGGTTGTTGGGGCACAGCGTTGACTTACAAGCACAAATGCAGGCTAACCTATTGGCCCGTGTGTTGTTGGACAACAGTGCGTCACCGCTGCGTAAGGCATTGGAAACATGTGGTATTGGTAGTGGCCCTTCACCCTTGTGTGGTCTGGAAGACTCCAACAAAGAAATGACCTTTGTGTGCGGCCTAGAAGGCGCAGAAAACCAAGATGCAGAGGCCTTTGAAGGATTGGTGTTAGACTGCTTAAGGCAAGTGGCCGAACACGGTGTGCCACAAAGCGAAATTGAAGCCGCGTTGCACCAATTGGAATTGAGTCAACGTGAAATTGGTGGTGATGGCTATCCCTTTGGTATGCAGCTTATTTTGAGCGCACTACCTGCAGCTATCCATGGCGGCGATCCTCTAGCTGCGCTACATTTAGACCCCGTGTTGGTGGAGTTAGGAGAGGCGGTTAAAGACCGTGGCTTTATCCCCCAACTCATCAACCAGCTGCTGCTCAACAATAGCCATCGCGTACGCTTAACCCTAGCGCCCGACGAAGCCTTTGCTGAGCGCCGAGACGATGCCGAAAAACAGCGTTTACAGCAGCTGTTGGACAATATGGACGAAGCAGAACAACAACAGGTGACCAGTCAAACTCAGGCCTTGCTTGAGCGTCAGGCCCAAGAAGATGATGTGGAACTGTTGCCGCAAGTCACTCGTGATGACATCCCTCTAAGCCAAGCGATTGCCAGCCCTAGTGTACAAAACCAAGACTTAGGTTGGCAGTTTTATGGCACCGGCACCAACGGTTTAGTTTATCACCAGCTAGTGATCGACTGGCCCAAAGTGGACAGAGATACACTGCCATACCTTAATCTGTTGTCTCAACTAATGACTGAAGTTGGCATTGGTGATGATGACTACTTAACCATTCAGGCCCGCCAAGCGGCGGTTTGTGGCAGTTTATCGGCCAATTTGTCTTATCGCGGCAGTGCAAGTGATGCCGACCAATTGAGCGCATATTTTATTATGAGCACTAAAGGTTTGGTGAGCCAGCAGCCGGCCATGGTTGAGCTATTAAAACAGACCCTGTTAAGTACGCGTTTTGATGAACAGCAGCGTATTAAGGAATTGGTAGGCCAATTACGCTCTCGTCTTCAACAAAGTGTGGGCCAGTCTGGTCATAGTTTTGCGTTAGGCGCTGCCAGCCAAAACATGAGTGCTGGCGCCAATCTACAGTTTAATTTGAGTGGCCTACAGGGCGTGTTATGGTTGCAGCAGCTGGATGACAGTTTAGTCGACGAGAGCAAGCTTCAAGGCCTTTGCGAACGTTTAACGGCGCTTCACCAAGACCTATGTGGCCAAGTACTACAACTTGCCAGCGTAGCAGAAGAGCAGCAGGTCGACGTGGTTCAAGAGGTATTTACCGGCGCCTTTAGCGACCACATTGGATCGTTAAAAAGTGATCTGAATTGGGCTTACGATAATGGCACCAAGCCGCAGGCTACAGTTAAGCAACTATGGACCACAAATACCCAAGTTAACTATTGTGCACGATCGTTTGCTACGGTTACCAGTGCTCATCCAGACGCTGCTGCGTTGGTGGTGTTAGGCGAAATATTACGTAATGGTTACTTGCACCGTGCCGTACGAGAGCAGGGTGGCGCCTATGGTGGTGGGGCTGGCCAAGACAATAATAATGCCTGTTTCCGTTTTTATTCCTATCGAGACCCGCGTAGTGCCGAAACCTTTGCCGACTTTACCGCGGCGGTGGATTGGGTGCTTTCAGAAGACCTAAATCAGCGACACTTAGAAGAAGCTGTGTTAGGCGTGATCGGTAGTTTAGACAAACCGGGTTCGCCAGCTGGAGAGGCATTGCAAGCCTATCAAAATCAACTTCACGGCCGTACTCCAGCCCTACGGCAAGCGTTTAGGGCTGCCATATTGGCGGTTGGCCTTGACGCTCTGCGACATGTGGCTAAAACCTACTTAAAAGACGTGGCACCCAATGAGGCCGTGGTAGCACCTGCGGAGCTGGCAAAAGAAACATATTTTAGTGACTTTACCGTGACTAAAGTCTAATCCTGATATGATTCGATCTGAAAACTTAACCGTTTGGTCAGTTTTGTTGACCCAAGGCAAGATGTTGTTAGAATCAACCATATAACGCTATATTGTTATTGAGGCTACATGCAAAATAATTCTAATAATCACCACCACACGCCACTATTACGAGTGACAAAGTTAACTAAAAATTTTGGTGACTTTGTGGCTAATGACAGTTTAAATCTGTCTATCGAGGCGGGTAAGGTACACGCCTTGCTGGGTGAAAACGGTGCCGGTAAATCGACCTTAGTGAAGATGATGTATGGTTCCCTGCAACCAACTTCAGGCACCATTGAGTGGCAGGGACAAAGTCTCACTGTGGCCAATCCCGCTCATGCTAGAGACCTGGGTATTGGCATGGTGTTCCAGCACTTTTCCTTGTTCGAAGCCCTTACCGTGGTGGAAAATATGAGTTTGGCCTTGCCGCCGAAATTGCGCCAAGGCAACTTGAGTGAGCGCATCGCCAGTTTGTCGAGCGATTACGGCTTGCCACTTAATCCAGAGGCTTTAGTTGCTGACCTATCGGTAGGCGAGCGTCAGCGTATTGAAATAGTACGTTGCTTGTTACAACAGCCTAAGTTGTTGATTATGGATGAGCCTACCGCGGTGCTCACTCCGCAAGAGGCGCAAGCGTTGTTCGCCACGTTAAGGCGGCTCGTTGCAGAGGGCTGTGCGGTGCTCTATATCTCTCACCGACTGGAAGAAGTCAAACAAATCTGTCATGACGCTACCATTTTACGCCTTGGTCAGGTAGTGGCAGAAGTCGACCCACAAGTAGAAACTGCGGCCACCTTAGCCCAGCTGATGGTCGGTGCTAGCGTGCATCAAATCAATCGCCAGGCCAATAATGACGTGGGTCCAGTGCTTCTGGAACTGACACACCTAAACCACCGCTCGAGTACGCCGTTTGGGGTTGACTTGTTAGACATTAACCTAAGCGTTAAAGCTGGAGAGATTTTGGCTATCGCAGGTGTGGCTGGTAACGGCCAAGGCGAACTGTTCGGTGTTATTTCTGGCGAAGAGGGTGATCGCTCAGATTGTTCTATGGTGCTAATGGAACAAGTGTGTAGTGGCCTCAACATAAACCAACGGCGCCAACTTGGTGCCGCCTTTGTTCCCGAAGAGCGTATGGGCCATGGAGCCGTAGAACACCTCAGTTTAACGGATAATATTTTGCTTTCACGCCATGCATGTGCTGATACAGCAAGCCCGCTTAATCGTGGTTTGATGGGTATTGATCGGGCCCAATTAGCAACTTTGAACTCGACCATTGGGCGTGATTACGATGTACGTAAGGGCAGTGAAGATGCGCAGGCGGGGGCTTTGTCTGGCGGTAATTTACAAAAATTCGTTGTTGGCCGAGAACTTAACCGCAAACCCAAAGTACTGGTCATAAATCAGCCTACATGGGGTGTTGATGCCGGAGCAGCTGCTCTTATTCGTCAGGCGTTGATTGATTTGTCTCGTCAAGGCAGCGCTATATTGGTGATTAGCCAAGACTTGGATGAAATATTTGAATTAGCAGACACCATTACGGTGATATCACGCGGACAGTTGTCAGCAGGCTATGCAGCTACGCAATTATCCCGAGAAGACATTGGTCTGATGATGGCCGGTTCGCACGAACAAAATAACGCTGAGAGCGGAGCCTGACATGCAAATAGTATTAGAAAAACGCTCACAAGCATCGTCATGGATGAACGTTATGTCACCGGTGTTGGCGATTAGTTTGACCGTGATCATGGGCGGACTGATCTTCGCCACCATGGGTAAACCACCCTTGACAGCCTTATACCTGTATTTTATCGATCCGCTCACAAGTTGGTGGTCTATAGAGGAAGTATTAGTCAAGGCAGGTCCATTGGTGCTCATCGGTGTCGGACTTGCTGTATGTTTTAAAGCTAACGTTTGGAACATCGGAGCAGAAGGACAATTAACTGCGGGTGCCTTGATGGGTGCAATGGTACCGATATTGCTAGGCGACTGGCAAAGCCCATGGGCCTTAGTGGTGATGTTGTTACTTGGTGCTTTAGGTGGTGCTATGTTTGCTTTTATTCCAGCCTGGTTGAAAACTCGATTTGGGGTTAACGAAATTTTAACCAGTTTAATGTTGGTTTATATTGCCCAGCTGTTATTGGATTGGATGGTGCGAGGCCCTTGGAAGGATCCACATGGCTATAATTTCCCTAAATCTGTGGCGTTTGAAGGTTGGCATTTATTACCCATGTGGGGTGACGGCCGCATGCATTTGGGCCTAGTGATTGCGTTAGTCGTCGCCTTGGTTCTGTATTGGCTGATGCGTAATAACCTTAAGGGCTTCGAGGTTAGAGTGGTCGGTAGCGCACCTCGCGCAGGCGCCTTTGCTGGGTTTTCTCAAACTAAAATGGTGTGGTTTTGTTTTGCATTATCTGGCGGTTTAGCAGGCCTTGCTGGGCTTATTGAAGTGGCCGGTCCCATTGGTCAATTGCAACCCCACATATCCCCTAGCTACGGTTTTACCGCCATTATTGTGGCATTTCTCGGACGTTTAAACCCATTAGGAGTGGTGTTTGCCGGTTTGTTATTGGCTGTAAGCTACATTGGTGGCGAGGGTGTGCAAATAGAATTGGGTATTTCCGACAAAACTACACAAGTATTTCAGGGCATGTTGCTGTTCTTTATCTTGATGTGCGATACCTTAATTTTGTACCGCGTTCGATATTTGAGTGGTACGCAAGCTAACACAGCAGGAGAGCCATCATGAGTGCTTACGAAGCCATTATACTCACCATTATAACGGCCTCTACGCCGTTACTGCTGGCCGCCATTGGTGAATTGGTAGTTGAACGTTCTGGTGTGCTTAACTTAGGCATTGAAGGCATGATGGTGATGGGAGCCGTGTGTGGTTTTGCAGCTGCCCATGTGAGTGGCTCAGCATGGTTAGGCGTTATTGCTGCGGTTATGGGTGGTGTGGCCATGTCATTATTATTTGCTTTGTTGACCCAAACACTAATCACTAACCAAGTAGCTACTGGTCTAGCAATTACCATGTTAGGTTTGGGCTTATCTGGCTTAATTGGCAGTGACTTTGTGGGTTTGCCAGGCGTTAAGCTGGCTAACGTGTCTATACCGTGGCTGACGGAATTGCCTTATGTAGGCCGTTTAGTCTTTGGTCAAGACCCCTTGGTTTATGTTTCCATTGGTTTAACGGTAGGCGTTGCCTATGGATTAAAACACACCCGTTGGGGTTTGATCATTCGTGCAGTGGGTCAAAGTCACAGCTCAGCTCATGCCTTAGGTTATCGCGTGATTGCCGTGCGTTACGCTTGTATTGCTTTCGGTGGTGCTACTTCAGGCCTTGCAGGTGGCTACTTATCATTGGTTTATACGCCACAGTGGATTGAAAACATGACCGCCGGAAGGGGCTGGATTGCTCTGGCGTTAGTGGTATTCTCTACTTGGTTACCTGGGCGTTTAGCGGCCGGTGCCTATTTGTTTGGTGGCGTGTGGATCTTGGGTTTATATGCTCAAGCCATGGGCCTTGGCATTCCGTCACAGTTGCTTTCATCGTTACCTTACGTGGCGACTATTTTAGCTTTGGTGGTCATCTCTACCAACCGACGCTTATCCGTAATTAATACCCCTGCATCCTTAGGGCAGGGTTTTGTACCTGATCGTTAAGCCTAGCTTAAGGTTCATTTTTAACTGTCATATATTAATAATAATCCATCATAATTGATGAGGAGAGTTGTATGAAGAAATTACTCACTGCTGCAGCTGGTATTGCACTAGCATCGGCACTTTCTATGTCTGCTGTTGCGGCAGACAAACTCAAAGTTGGTTTTATCTATATTGGACCTCCAGGGGACCATGGCTGGACTTACCAGCACGATCAAGGCCGTCTGGCCATTGACGCACGTTTGGGTGATCAAGTGGAAACCGTATTCGTAGAAAACGTACCAGAAGGCCCAGACGCAGAGCGCACTATTACTCGTCTTGCCCGCCAAGGTGCAGGCCTTATTTTCACCACTTCATTTGGTTACATGGACCCAACCCTGAAGGTTGCGGCTAAGTTCCCAGACGTTAAGTTCGAACACGCCACGGGTTATAAGCGTACTGATAACGTGTCTACCTACTCATCACGTTTTTACGAAGGCCGCTATGTCATTGGTCAAATCGCTGCTAAGACGTCTCAGTCTGGCCTGGCTGGCTATATTGGCTCTTTCCCAATCCCAGAAGTAGTGCGTGGTATTAATTCCTTCTTGCTCGGTGCGCAGTCTGTTAATCCCGACTTTAAACTTAAAGTTGTGTGGGTGAACTCTTGGTTTGACCCCGGCCGTGAGGCCGATGCTGCTAAAGTATTGATCAGCCAAGGTGCCGATATTATTACTCAGCACACTGACTCTACCGCTGCCGTTCAAGTGGCAGAAGAGCAGGGCGTAAATGCCTTTGGTCAGGCGTCTGATATGGAAGCCTTTGCACCTAATGCGTTGTTAACGTCAATCATTGATAACTGGGCTGATTACTATATCGCTCGTACACAGGCCGTATTAGACGGTACTTGGGTAAGTACAGATACCTTTGGTGGTATGGATGACAACATGGTTAACATGGGCCCATTCGTAAATATGCCTGCCGATGTTAAGGCTATGGCCGAAGCCACTACCGCTGCCATTACTGCGGGTGAATTACACCCGTTTGCTGGCCCTGTCTACAAGCAAGATGGTAGCTTAGCTGCCGCAGAAGGTGAAGTGGTAGATCTTGGTACTTTGCTAGGTATGGATTGGTACGTACAGGGTGTTGATGACAAGCTATAAGTTATAGCTTGTTGATGGCCGTGTAATAACGATACCGTCTGAGACACCATTAAAAAACCCGCCTAGAGCGGGTTTTTTTGTGCCAGTTTAGTGGCCCACGTTTACTCGACTATTGTTTGAGCTTAGTTACATCCACGTACAGAGTTAACTTCTGGCCTGGTTGAAGGTATTTCTTCAGGGCTTGATTCCATTTTTGAATGTTCTTTACGGTGACGCTAAAGCGATATGCTATAGCCGATAAGTTATCACCAGACTTGACTTTATAGCTGAGTTTTTTGACCACGTTGCGCTGCACAGTACCTAATTTTTGGGCTGTGGCGCGGGGCCAAACATTAATCTTATCACCAATTTGCAATACCGATTTGGTGCCTAGCTTATTCCAGCGAGCGATTTGGCTTACTGTGACCTTGTACTGCTTGGCTATTTTCCACAAGCTATCACCGCTCTTAACAATGTGACTTATGAGGTTGCTGGCTTGGGTCTGGGCAATTTGTTTTTGTCGGCTGATGACCCTTTGGGCAGCGCTTAAGGTATAGGCTTCTGCGTCTTGGCTTGCAATCGGTATCATCAGGGTTTTACCTGCGCGTATCATATTGCCGTCGATATTATTGATAGTGCGTATTAGGTCTACACTCACGTGATAACGGTGGGCTAGCTTCAGTAAGCTGTCGCCCGGCTGAATTTTATATCGCTCCCAAGCTACACGTTGGTTAGCAGGTAGGTTTTCCAGAGCCACATTGAAGCGTTCGGCATGAGCCACAGGGATCAGCAACTGATGGGGGCCTTGTGGGTCGGTGGCCCATTGGTTAAAACCTGGATTCAAACGATACATTTCATCGGTAGTAATCTCGGCCATATCAGCCGCTTGCGCCAAGTCGATTTGCGAGCCTACACCTATGGCTTTAAAATACGCCTCGTCGCTAACACTAAACAAGGTTTTGGTACCCGCGGTTTGGGCTACCACTTTGGCAACTGCTAAGAGTTTAGGCACGTAATGCATGGTTTCTTTGGGAAGATCTAAAGACCAAAAATCCGTAGGTTTACCCGCTTTTTTGTTACGTTTGATGGCTTTTAAAACAGTACCTTGACCACCATTATACGAAGCAATAGCGAGTAGCCAATCGCCGTCAAACATCTTATGTAATTGGGTAAGGTATTTGTGGGCGGCCTGAGTAGACATCACGATGTCGCGGCGGCCGTCGTACCACCAGTTTTGCTTTAAGCCGAACACACGCCCTGTATTAGGTATGAACTGCCATGCGCCAGCGGCACGACCAGGGGAGTAGGCAAAGGGATCAAAACCGCTTTCAATAATAGGCAAGAGGGCAATTTCAGCAGGTAGAGACTGAGCTAAGGTGGTGTGTAATACGTAGTGGTAATAGCGGCTTGCGCGGGTCGTCACGCGGTGCATGTATTCTTGGTGTTTACTATACCATTTATAATGCGGTTGTATGCGCGGGTGTTGAATGTGGCTAAGTTGGAAATTAGCCACTGTGAGCTGCCATAAGTCTAGATCTAACGGTACTGGTTTTACCACCACTAAGTCGTCCTTAATGACCTCTACGGCTTCAGGCGTGGACGGGGCAGCTTCGGTTTGATAGGCCTCGGCTAACAAATCGGCGGCGGTGCTGGTGCTGGATTGGGTATCTAATTCTGACCAATCTAAGTCGTTCACTTGGGCAATTTTATCGGCCAGTTGCTCGGCCGATTGATGGGTTTCTTGATCGTCGTTGCTATGGTAACTGATTACCACTGGCTCAGCTGATATGGTGATGTTGAGATGGCTAATGGCATCTTCATCTTCATCTACGTCTTGTAGGAGAGTCGTCGCCTCGGCGGCTGCAGTGTTGGCTGCGTTGGCTGTAGTAGCTGTAGTAGCTGTAGTAGCTGTAGTAGCTGTGACTGTAGTAGCTGTAGTAGCTGTAGTAGCTGTAGTAGCTGTAGTGACTGAAGTAGCTGTAGTGACTGAAGTAGCTGTAGTGACTGTAGGTAATAGCGCTGTTTGGCATGCGCTTAGCAATACTGACAGGCCAATAATAGTCAGCAGAGGTAAGGTATTGCGGTTTAGTGTGGTAAAAATAGGGCGCATTAAAGTCAAAGTCGTAATTAAAGTGGCGTAAAAACAGGACAGCTAATTTTAACAGTCTTTCTATAGAGGTCAATATGGATCTGTTGCTGGTGTAAAAGTTTCTTAAAAACTATTTTTCCATGTTCTTAATGCCGCAAATACTTGCCACGGTGACGACAAAGTCTTGCCGGCGTATTGTTCCGCACTGGCAACTACGGCAGGCTCTTGGGTACGTACAAAGGGATTGATAGCGGCCTCTTGAACTAAGCGTGTTGGTAGGGTCACTTGATCCTCGTCCCTGAGTTGCTGGCACATGGTTTCAGTAAGGGCTAGGGCTTCGTTATTGGGTTCCACCACTCTAGCGAATGCTAGATTAGCTAAGCTGTATTCGTGCGTCGGGTAAGCTCTAGTCATGGCCGGTAGAGCCATGATTTTTGCCAATGAGGTAAACATTTGTTGAGGCGTACCTTCAAATAAACGTCCACAACCGGCTAAAAATAGGGTATCACCGCAAAATAGAATGCCATGCTGTTCATTGTAATAGGCAATGTGGTCCAGGGTATGGCCTGGGATTTCTAAAACCTCAAAGGCGTAACCCAATACCAAAATTTGTTGCGATTGCAACAGTGGGTCAGTAATGTTGGTATACGGACTTTGTGTCGGGCCGTATATCGGCAACGGGCCAAAATGCTGCACCAAAGCATCTATACCCCCGGTATGATCATGATGGTGGTGAGTCACCAAAATTGCGGTTATTGGTTTCTCAATTTGTGAGGAAAAGTCGATAACAGCCTGAGCGTTGCCGGGGTCTACTGCCACAAAGCCGTCTTCCTGAGCGTGTTCTAGACACCAGATGTAATTATCATCAAATGCCTTCACGGGTGTGATTTTGGGTTTGTCTAGAGTCATGCGAGTGCTCGGCGTTTAGTTAGATCGCCTTAGCCTATCTATGACCGATGAATTAGGCAAGTCTGATGACTAAATGCGTGGTTTTTGGGCATTAATCTAGCGTATGATGACGTATGTTAAAGCACAACTCCTTACAATCCTTTGCCTTTGAAGAGCGTCAATTTAGACTCTGGTCTGCGGGCAACCAAGGCAGTGCCTTTCTGGCTCAAGAACAAGCCCAGTTGGCGCAAATTATGCCCAAGGCATTCGGGCACTATAGTGTTTATTTGGGCCTCAATGCCTGCCTAAGCGCGCGGCTAGAAAGCCCTATTAAGTGTGCAATTGCCCTCACTTCCACGCCTTATCAAGGCTGTCATGCCCTTATGGATCCGCACCAATTGCCCCTTGCCAATGATGCAATAGATCTGGTGATTATGCAGCATGTGCTTGATATTAGTGACAATCCCCATCAAGTGTTACGTGAAGCGTCACGCATTGTGCAGTCCGGTGGGCGCTTGGTTGTTACTGGGTTTAACCCTTATGGGATTTGGGGTTTGTGGCGTTGGTTAAGACTCCGAGGCGGTGTGCCCTGGCGGGCTAACTTTTTGGCTCAAAGTCGCGTTAAAGATTGGCTTACGTTGCTCAATTTTGGTGACTTTGATATCAAGCCTGTATATGATTGCTCGCCCAGTAATTCCATTTTTTCTGGTTGGATAAGGCGTATTTGTCGGCCTGTAAGCACTGGTTATGTTTTATGCGCAGTAAAGCAGGAAACACGGGTACACTTACTTAAAACTCATTGGCGTAACCGTTTGGTTAAACCTAGTTTTGGCCTTGCCGGCGCAACGCGACAACATAACCAAACCAACCACACTATCATTGGAGACCAGTAACTTAGTGTCTGATCAAGTTGAACTATTTACCGACGGCGCTTGCAAAGGCAACCCCGGACCAGGCGGTTGGGGCGTGCTCATGCGCTTTAATGACCAAGAAAAACGTTTGCACGGTGGCGAACCACTCACCACTAATAATCGTATGGAGCTGATGGCGGCCATTAAGGGGTTGCAAGCCTTAAAGCGCCCTTGCAAGGTGGACTTAACCACCGACTCACAATATGTACGTAAAGGCATTACTGAGTGGATTATTAATTGGCGAAAAAATCGCTGGTTAACCTCGGCCAGAAAGCCCGTTAAAAACGCCGACTTGTGGCAACTGTTGGACCAAGCGGTAACCAACCATGAAGTCAGTTGGCATTGGGTTAAAGGCCACAGTGGTCATGCCGAAAACGAAATTGCTGATGACCTTGCCAACTTGGGCGCAGCCGAACACACGGGTTAACCGGTAAAGGACTTTCACATGCGAATTATTGTATTAGATACCGAAACTACGGGTTTAGAGCCTAAGCAAGGCCACCGATTGATTGAGGTGGGTGCATTAGAGATGGTAAACCGACGCCTTACTGGTAAAAGTTTCCATGAATATGTGCAACCAGAACGAGATGTGCCGCTGGAGGCACAGGCGGTGCATGGTATTTCCGAAGAGTTTTTGCAGGATAAGCCGTTATTCGCCGCCATTGCTGATGACTTTCTAGATTTTGTTCGTGGTGCCGAATTAGTTATTCACAATGCGCCATTTGACTTGGGTTTCCTCGACAATGAGTTAGCCATTGTGGGCAAAGCCGCTGGCCGGTCTTACCCTAAGATTGCTGATATCTGTAAAATCACAGACTCCCTCAAGCTAGCTCGTCAAAAGCACCCAGGGCAAAAGAACAATCTCGATGCTTTGTGTCGCCGTTATGGTATTAACAACACCCATCGAGAGCTACACGGCGCCTTGTTGGACTCGGAAATCCTCACTGATGTTTATTTGATGATGACGGGTGGTCAAACAGATTTGTTATTGGCTGGCGATGCTGCAGTGTCGGGCGCGGATTCGGCAACGACTCAGAGCCGCCAAGTGCAGGCGGACGCCCATAGTTTGTTGGTAGTGAGAGCCACAGATGCTGAGCTAGCCGCTCATGACGCTAAGCTGGCGCAGGTTGCCAAGGCTTCTGGTGACCAATGTATGTGGTTAACGACAACGGATTAAGTCAGTGGTTTTGAACAGCAACAAAAAAGCCGCACTTGTGCGGCTTTTTTAGGTTTAGCTAATGTTGCTTAGATCATGTAGCTTATTGCGAGGTAACCCACAATGCTCATGGTGATGGTGTAAGGCAATGCCATCCATACCATGGTGCCGTACGACAAACGAATTAACGGCGCGACCGCTGAGGTTAACAAGAACAAGAAGGCCGCTTGGCCATTAGGTGTAGCCACACTAGGGATATTGGTACCTGTGTTGATGGCAATCGCCAACTTGTCAAAATGAGCACGGTCAATCAAGCCAGCTTCAAAGGCGCCAACAACTTCGTTAATGTAGATAGTGGCAACAAACACGTTATCACTAATAGCAGACAACACACCGTTAGCAACAAAGAACACACGTGGCTGCATGTCGAGTTCAAGGGTAAGTACCCAATCGATGATCGGATTGAACAAGTGTTGCTCATGTATCACCGTAACGATAGAGAAGAACACAACAAGCAAAGCAGTAAAAGGCAGCGCCTCTTCAAAGGCATGGCCAATTTGGCTTTCTTCAGTAATGCCGTTAAATGCGGTCAACAAGATGATAATCATTAAGCCGACAAGGCCAACTGCGGCAACGTGAAAGGCTAAGGCTAGCACCAATAACAAGGCGATAATACCTTGTACAATCAATGTGGCATGATCACGTAAGCTACGTTCGGCACGCTGTTGCGCAGCAAACTCTTCTAACACGGTGCGTACTGCAGCAGGTAGTTTGGCGCCATAGCTAAACCAGCCCAGCTTTTCGGTGAGTATGCAGGTGAGTAAACCGGTTACCAGTACTGGCATGGTCACAGGAGCCATGTAAATAAAGAACTCAATAAATTCCCAGCCGGCTTTTTCTGCAATCAGTAGGTTTTGTGGCTCACCAACCAAGGTGGTTACGCCACCTAATGCAGTACCTACGGCACCATGCATAAGCAAGCTGCGTAAAAACGAACGGAACTGATCTAAGTCTTCGCGGTGCAATTCAACAACATGGTCATCGTTGTTGTGATTGTGCTCATGAGAGCCGGCGTTTGAGGCAACTTTGTGGTACACGGAATAAAAGCCAACACCAACACTAATAAGTACGGCGGTTACTGTCAGAGCGTCAAGAAATGCCGAAAGTACAGCGGCGGTAAAACTAAATAACACAGACAATGCTGTTTTCGACTTAACTCCCACCAAAAAACGGGTGAATACAGCCAACAACATATCTTTCATAAAGTAGATGCCGGCAACCATAAACATCAGTAGTAAAATAACCTGCAGGTTGCTGCTAACTTCGTGATAAACGCCATCGGGTGACGCTAGGCCAATAGCAATGGCTTCGATGGCTAGTAAACCACCGGGTTGCAACGGGTAACACTTAAGCGCTAAGGCAAGTGTGAAGATAAATTCAAAGATTAGCACCCAGCCAGCCACTGTAGGGCCAAACATAGCCAACAACACGGGGTTAAGAATTAAGAAGCCAATAATGACTTGCTTATACCAAATAGGCGAATTGCCTAAGAAGTTGCGCCTAAATGCCTGCGGCAGAGTTAATACTTGGTGCATACAAAGGTCCTATAAAATGATGGAAAATGTGGTCTTAGTCGGCGCTATGGTGTCTGTGTTAATGCGACTAAATTGGCGCGCAATTATAGCTGATTTACACCAAATTTACAAATTATAGAGGGTATTTGAACTTCAGTAGTACAGATAGAGGAGCAGCCCGCGTAGGGATAAACGCTACGCTAGATGGGCTGCTTGTTAGGGCTGTGCGGTTTGCACGTGGCGTTGGTTTAGCTTAGCTCAAATAGTTGACTTAAGCGGGTGCCCAACATAACGTCGCCTTCAGCTTGTAAACGGCCACCCATGAATGCAGCCATACCGTCCAACTCGCCGCTCACAATCTCGGTTAAAGTGTCTGAGTCCATGGACATGGTGATTTCAGGATCGTCGTGGTTGCCCAAGCTAGCAGCACAACCGGCGTCGTCGATAGTGACGTAAAAGTCGTCATCGTCGGCGATACAAAATTGAAAGGTTGCTTGTAAGCCATCGGCTTCGTCGGCGACAAATGCAGACTGCATTTTTGCCATAATTTCGGCTACTGCCATGGTATTAATCCTTATGGGTAATATGGAGACTCGATTCTATGCGTTTTTTCAACGCAAATCAAACAAGCGTTTGAATTCGGTTTGCAGTTGATCTTATATTATGGTTTTGCCGCAGATTAGACTAGAATAGATGGCAGAGGGCGACTGGCTATACAGCGCCATATTTGGAGACACCGAGTGTTAGATTTTTTGTACGAATACGGTTTATTTTTTGCCAAAGTAGTGACCTTTTGTATTGCCATTGTCATTGTGGTTGCAGTGTTGGTCAGTGCCAGCATAAATCGTCGCCATCATAGCAAAGGGGGGCACATTGAGGTGCGCAGCCTGAACGATGAATTTGAAGACATGACAGACACGTTAGATCACGCCATGATGGACAAGTTTCAGTTTAAACAATTACGTAAGAGTCAAGACAAAGCCGATAAGCTCAAAGCCAAGCAGGACAAAGCCGAGGCTAAAAAACAGGCCAAAGTCGCCAAGACCAATACCGATATTGATGTCGACACTAGTGTAGAGGAAGCCGATAGCAAAAAACGTGTGTTTGTATTGGACTTTGATGGCGATATTAAGGCTAGTGCTGTAGAGCATCTGCGCCATGAAATTTCGGCGGTGCTTTCGGTGGCTAAAAATACCGACGAAATTGTCATGCGCCTTGATTCAAGTGGCGGCATGGTTCATACCTATGGTTTGGCGGCGTCTCAGCTTGGGCGTATTGGTAAAGCCAAGGTGCCGTTAACCATATGTGTGGATCAGGTGGCGGCTAGTGGAGGCTATATGATGGCCTGTATGGCTGACACTATTGTAGCTGCACCTTTCGCCCTGGTTGGGTCCATTGGTGTGGTGGCAGAAGTGCCCAATGTACATCGTTTGTTAAAGAAACATTCCATTGACGTCGAAGTGCTCACCGCAGGTGAACATAAGCGCAGCCTCACGGTTATGGGCGAGAACACACGTAAGGGCCGTGACAAGTTTGTTGAAGACTTACAGCAAACCCATTGCCTATTTAAACAATGGGTTTCGCAACAACGCCCGCAGTTAGATATTGAACAAGTCGCTAACGGCGACGTTTGGTATGGGCAACAAGCCATAGATCTGGGCTTGGTCGACAAGGTGGAAACCTCAGATGAGGTGTTACAACAAACCATGGCCAATAATGATGTCTTGTTGGTTGAATACGTGGCTAAAAAAACCGTCGGCGAAAAACTAGGTATTGCGGCTTCATCGAGCCTTAGTCATGTTGCCAGCCGTATTTGGTCTAAGTTACAGCGCCAAAGCATCACCCATTAACAGGTAATCCTTATGACGTCATTCGCCGATATTAATCTACCGCTTAAGGCTCGCTTTTTGGCCCCTGCTGATATGCCCTTAAGGGTGGGTTTAGTGGTGCTTGCTACCGACATGGTGATTGAAGATGAATGGGCTCAGGTATTTGCCGGTCTTCCGATCGAATTATTAGTGTCACGTTTAGCCTGCGAAGCGGAAGTGACGCCAGCGGCCTTATTAACCATGGCCAACCAAATAGGACAGTGCGCGAACCTGATTTTGCCCGATGTGGCGCTTGATGCCATTGCCTATGGCTGTACCTCTGCAAGTTTGGTGATTGGCGAACAAAAGGTTCATGCATTGCTGCAAAAAGGCGGTGGCTGCACCATAACTAGTAATCCTTTTACGGCGGCCAAAGCGGCGTTACACCACCTCAACGCCAAACGTATTGCAGTGTTGTCACCCTATGTGGCGCAGGTTAATCAGCCCTTCTACAGTGCTATGCAGTCCGCTGGGTACGAGGTAATGAAGTGGGGTAGTTTAGACCTAGAATTGGATCGACAAATCGGCTCAATGGATGTTGCTCATTTACCAGCACTAATAGAGCAATTGTTCGCTGCAATGGAGCAGACGCCGGATGCGGTGTTTATCTCATGTACCAATTTTAGAACCATGAGTTTGTTACATTCCCTAGAGCAACGTTACGACTGTTACTTTCTTTCGAGCAATCAAGTCATGGCTTGGCATACCCTACATCAGCTTAAAGCACCGTGTCACATCGACGGCTTTGGTCGTTTGTTGGCCAGTTTGTAAGGCTATCCCATCTACGGTGCTTTAACTCGGTTCGCAAGGCTTAAGCCAGACACTGGTATCGTGAAACACGGCACCACCAAAGGGTAGTCCAGCTTCGGCGCTGGTTAAAGCGTTAATACCTACATTGCCACTAAAAGACTTGTTTGGCCAGATAGACTCACACACAATAGTGCCTTGCTGTAGGCCTTCAAAGGCCTTTACTGGTAGTTTTACAGCACCTTTTTGGTTGCCAATTTCTACCCAATCTCCGTCTGCAAGCCCTAGCGCTAAGCAATCCTTAGGATGAAGCATGAGGTCGGGTTGTTTTTCTAAGCGTAACGAGAAAGGTGCTTCGGTAAAGGTGGAGTTAAGAAAGTGGCGAGCGGGTGCAGTGACCAAGCGCCAATATTGTTTAGCGGTGGTGGGGTCGGTAATGTCTAGGTGATCGGCAAAGGGGCTACAATTGACTTTACCCGATAACAACTCATCCCAACCATGGCGGAAGTGGAATTTACCGTCGGCGTGACCAAAGCCGTTTAAGTAATGGGCCTCCTCAAACGGTACTGCGCAATCGACCCAATTATCGCGCCATAACTCCGGCCAGTTGATGCTTTCGCTGGCTTCAACCGTGTGTTGCATGAGCTGTAATTCATTCATGCTAAAGCTTTGGTGTGTTGAGCCTAACCGCTGCGCCAATTGGTTGATTAACCAGTGATTACTACGACACTCACCAGGCGGCTCAATGATTTTTCGGCTCAGTTGGATATGAGTATGTCCACCACCCAAATAGATGTCATCATGCTCTAAAAACATGGTTGCAGGCAGTACCAGGTCTGCCATCGCGGCGGTTTCAGTCATAAACTGTTCGTGTACACAGATAAATAGGTCGTTGCGCTCAAAGCCTTGGCGCACCAAGTTGGATTCTGGTGCCACCACCATGGGGTTAGTACTTTGTACTAAAATGGCTTTGATTGGGCTCTTCCCCTGCAAATCGCGCTTGTCGTTAGTTAGCACAGGGCCAATACGTGATTGGTCTAACTCGCGGGTATTTAAGTCAACAACGTCTAAGCCTCTGATGGCCGAAAAATCCACCTCGTACATGCCTGTATTACTGTAAAGCGCACCACCACCCAAGTGTTTCCAGGCACCCGTGACGGCAGGCAAACAGCTGGCTGCGTGCATATTGAAGGCTCCATTGCGACTACGAGTAAAGCCATAACCTAAACGCATAAAAGTTTGTGGGTTGTCACCGTACCACTGGGCAAAGGTCTCGATGTCGTCCACATCTAGGCCTGTGATGGCTGCCGCCCAAGTGGGTGTGCGTGTGGCAAGGTGTTGTTCTAACCCCTTTGGGTCATCGGTGTATTGATTGAGGTAATCCCAGTCGGCGTAGTTATCTCGAAACAAACAGTGCATTACAGCGCAAGCTAAGGCACCATCGGTACCCGGTTTTAACATCAAGTGTAGATCAGACTTTTGTGCCGTGGCCGTACGGTACGGGTCGATCACCACCAGTTTGGCTTGGCTCTTCTTTTGGCCTTTATTAATGTGATGCATGACATTAATTTGTGTATGTACGGGGTTGCCGCCCCAAATCACCACCAAGCTTGCGTGTTCGATTTCCCGTGGGTCAAGGCCGCGCTTTAAACCTGTGCCGGCAATATAACCAGCATCGGGTAAGCTGGTGCAGATGGTGGACTTTTGCCTTGAGTATCCCAAGCAGTGGGTTAATCGGTCTATGGAGTCTCGCTGTACAAGGCCCATAGTACCCGCGTAGTGGTAGGGCCAAATGGCCTCAGCACCGTATTTGTCAGCCACATGGTTAAATTTGTCGACCATTAGTTGTAATGCTTGGTCCCAGCTAATAGGGCTAAATGCTGCCATGCCGACGCCTTTTTTGCCCGTGCGCAGTAACGGCTGAGTGAGTCGGTCGGGGTGATGGATGCGGTCCTTATAACGCGCAACCTTGGCGCAAATAACGCCCTGAGTGTAGGTTTGATCTTTATTGCCATACACGCCACCGATGGTATGGCTGTCTATACGTTC
The DNA here is from genome assembly GCA_965366045.1 of uncultured Oceanospirillaceae bacterium. Classification (GTDB taxonomy): domain Bacteria; phylum Pseudomonadota; class Gammaproteobacteria; order Pseudomonadales; family Balneatricaceae; genus Njordibacter. The sequence continues at coordinate 6,549 of CBDUDU010000020.1, read as the reverse complement.
TACCTGTAACGCGCATACGCTGGGGCAGTCGTGGGGGCAAGTGGCGGCAAGTCGTTGCATAATAGGTTAGATCACGGTTTAGTCTAGTTGCATGGTATATAACGAGTGTACAATAAAACCTTGTGTTAGCCACCTTGGATCTTCTTGTTTTGCAAACCTTAGCTCATTGGCTTGATGTCGACCGCCACATTGATGCGGCCCGATGTAACGGTCATCGATTCATGTTGGTATTAGCCATGGATCTTGATCAAGCGCAATCCCATGCTCACCAAGTGCAACGAGCCCTAGGAGATTGTCTGTGGGTAAATTTACCTAATAGGCCGCAAGAGCTCAGCATTAATGCGTCGCAAGCCTCGCAGGTGTTAGGTTCTAACCATTTGGGTGTGATTTACAATGCCCATGAAGAATTTAATGCGAGTGCCTTTAGCGCGCTTGCAGGTACTATTGAAGCGGGCGGCATAATGGTCCTGCTAACGCCTGAATTACCGCTATGGTTATCCGCATGTGACCAACAACTGTTGGCCTATGGTCAGCCTAAGCAGGGCTGTAAGTCATGGTTTAAACATTGGTGGATTGACCAATGGCCGCAGCACGACGCTGTGTGTCTGTATAGCCTACAAGCAAATACGGTTAACAACGTACTTGAAGACCTGATTAGTAAACCAATAGACAAAGCTATCCACGCTGATATTAGGTTAAAGCCAAGCCTGCACCAGCAGCACATTATCGATCGTTTAGTTGCAGCACATGATTTACAAGAACCCATGATCTATTGCCTTAATGCGCCACGTGGCCGTGGTAAGTCGTCTTGTTTAGGCTGGGCTATTAACGCCCTTGATACCTCGCTAACACAGCTGCCAGTGATTGTTACTGCGCCAAGCAAGCGCGCCTTAACCAGTATGCAAAATACGGCTGCACCTACGCAGATTAATTTTTGGGCCTTGGATACCCTGTTGCTACAATTGCCAGCGGCGGCAATGTTGATCATTGATGAAGCGGCTGCTGTGCCTGTATCGCAATTGGCGCGTTTGGCGACTCATTACCAACTGCTGGTGTTATCCTCTACCCAAGATGGGTATGAAGGCAGTGGTCAAGGATACCGTCTTAAACTGCCACGGCTATTGGATCAACTCGACCTGGCTACCACAGAGCTGAGTTTGGTAAAACCCATGCGCTGGCGCCAACATGACCCACTAGAAGAGTTGATCGCGCGGTCTTTTTTATGTCGCCAGCAAGCATCTCAATACACGCCCCAGCAGCTGCAGTTATCCGGTTGTGAACATCAGCAGGTGTTTGCTGAGCAACTTACAAAAGACCCTCAGTTGTTGCAGCAAGTGTATGCATTGTTGATGTTGTCGCATTACCAAACTAGCCCCCAGGATCTAAGGAACTTGCTGGACCATGCAACCAATCAGCTACACGTGTGGAGCTACCAAAATACTGTGGTAGGTGTGGTTTGGCTTAGCCAAGAGGGCGGCTTTGATAGTGACCTAGCCCACCAAGTGGAACTGGGCCAGCGCCGTTTACAGGGACACTTATTGGCTCAGATACTGGCTCAACAAGCAGGTTTTGGAGAGGCCGCATGTTTGTCTAGCTGGCGGGTTCAGCGTATCGCAGTAGAGCCGAACCTTCAGCATAAGGGGATAGGCACCGTAATGCTGGATCACATAAGCCTTTTGGCACGACAACAAGGTATTGACTATTTAGGTGCTAGTTTTTCTGCTGATGTCCAGTTGGTCGATTTTTGGGCCAGCAATGACTATCAGGCGGTTTGGTTAGGGTTAACTGCCGATGCGGCTACGGGCCTAAATAGTATTCAATTTATGTTGCCTTTGTCGCCACCTGCACACACTCTTTTCGCTAAGTTACGCAGCCATTTATGCGGCTATTTAAAGTTTGCTAAACAAGGTTGGTTTCAACACCTGTGTGATTTGCCATGGTTTTTAGCTATGAATGAGACCCTAGCCAACCTGCCGCAATTGTCACCAGCACACAAAACACGATTGCTTCAGTTATTGGCCCATGGAACGGCCAATATCCATGCGGGTATGTATATTTTAGAGCCATTATTAGAGACTAGCCGTGAGCAACATTTATTAATAAAGAGTCCGCAGCAGAGTAAAAAAGCCTATCAGCAAGAGGTTCGTAAGTTGGCCTTGAAATGTGTTTCATGAGATCTAGTAACACCCTTAGCCATTACTCGGTATACTGGCGTCCATATTGATCTAGTAAACGGAACTTGCCCCTACTTATGAGCGACATTAAACTTACACAATACAGTCATGGCGCTGGTTGCGGTTGTAAAATTGCCCCCCAAGTATTGGATACAATGCTGCAATCTCAGTTGCCTAAATTCACCCATCCTAACCTCATTGTTGGTAACGAAAGCCGTGATGATGCTGCCGTGTTTGACCTAGGTGATGGCTCTGGCATTATTAGCACCACAGACTTTTTTATGCCTATTGTGGATGACCCGTTTGATTTTGGACGCGTAGCGGCCACCAATGCCATCAGCGATGTATACGCCATGGGTGGTCAGCCTTTAATGGCCATAGCAATATTGGGCTGGCCGGTGGATAAATTAGCCCCAGAAGTGGCTGCGCAAGTGATTGATGGGGCCCGTGATGTTTGCTCCAAAGCTAACATCTGCCTAGCTGGTGGCCACAGTATAGACGCCCCTGAACCGATTTTTGGTTTAGCCGTAACCGGGCGGGTTGCCTTAGAACATTTACAACGTAACGACCAGGCTCAAGCCGGCGATCAGTTGATGCTTACTAAACCTCTTGGTGTGGGCATACTCACCACGGCTGAAAAACGTGGCATTTTGCGCCCGCAAGACGTTAATTTGGCGCGTGACAATATGGTTAAACTCAATGATATAGGCGCCAAGCTAGCGCCCTTGAAGGGAGTGCACGCCATGACAGACGTCACCGGTTTTGGCCTTATGGGCCACCTTGTCGAAGTTTGCGAGGGCAGTGGGCTGCATGCCAAGATTAACTTTGATGCAGTGCCTCTGCTGACGGATTTAGCACATTATTTAGACCAGTCGTGCGTACCCGGTGGCAGTGGCCGCAACTATGACAGCTATGGTCACAAGTTGGGGGCACTTAGTGAGTCACAAATCAATATTCTGTGTGATCCTCAAACCAGCGGTGGTTTGTTGGTTGCTGTGGCCCCAGTCCAAGTCAGTGCCGTAGAAGAGAGTTGCCGAATTAATCAGCAAGAGTGTGTATGGATCGGTGAGTTATGTGCGCCTGATACGGCTCAGAAAGCCTGGGTAGAGGTCATCTAAGGTGATCTCTATAACGCTACCCGCCGCCATTCAAGCAGACCAATTTGATGATTTGCTGCTTGACCAAACGCCCATGTTCGACGTGCGCGCGCCAGTGGAATTTAACAAAGGCGCTTTTCCTTCGGTGCTGAACTTACCCTTAATGAACGATGATGAGCGCCAGAAAATAGGCACCTGTTATAAAGAGCAGGGCCAAGACGCTGCCATTGCTATGGGCCACCAGCTAGTTAACGGCGTAACAAAAGATGAGCGCGTGCAAAAGTGGCATACTTTTGCTATCCAAAACCCCAAAGCGGTTTTATATTGTTTTCGTGGTGGCTTACGCTCTAAAGTAAGCCAGCAATGGCTTGCAGAAGCAGGTATTGCAACCCCTTATATTGAAGGCGGGTACAAAGCCCTACGCAGCCATCTGATTGAGCGCTTAGATCAACTGGTAGGCAGTCTCCCAGCGTTTGTGCTCAGCGGCCGTACAGGTACTGGCAAAACCGAAATACTTCCGTTGTTTGACCGCACCGTTGACCTAGAAGGCATCGCCAAACATCGGGGCTCTAGTTTTGGTAAATACATTGAAGAGCAGCCTTCACAAATTAATTTTGAAAATAATTTGGCGATTGAATTGATGCAGCTCAACCGGGATTCTCAACACCCTATTATCTATGAAGACGAAAGTCGTTTGGTGGGGTGCCGTTTATTACCCGACAGCTTACAAGCCAAACTTAAAACATCGCCTATTATGGTGCTCAACGATGACTTTGATGCACGTATCGAACGTATTTTTGGTGAGTATGTGGTCAAGGCCATCGATGCATGGGAGCAAGAACTTGTCGATCCTCAACAAGCCTTGTTAGCGTTTGGTGATAGTCTATTACAAAGTATGTTTAGAATACGTAAGCGCCTAGGTAGTGAGTCCCACACTCATCTAGTTAAACTATTGGAAAAGGCCTTGCTCCTGCAAACGGAAAAACATAATTTAACAGACCACAAACACTGGATTGCATACTTGCTGACGAAATATTATGACCCCATGTACGATTACCAGCTATCCCTTAAGCAGGACCGAGTAGTGCAACAGGGTACGTCTAGTGCACTGGTTACTTGGTACCAAACTAACAATTTATTGCACACATAACCCATATAAGGACACCCAGTCATGAAATCAAGAGCCGCAGTTGCCTTAGCTAAAGGCCAGCCACTTACCATTGCAGACATTGATGTAGAAGGCCCAAAAGCCGGCGAAGTCCTTGTGCGTATGGTGGCCACTGGTGTGTGTCATACGGACGCATTCACTTTGTCTGGCGCCGACCCGGAAGGTATCTTCCCCTCGGTGCTAGGCCACGAAGGCGGCGGTGTGGTGGAAGAGATAGGTGCAGGTGTAACCAGTCTTGCGGTGGGTGACCATGTAATTCCCTTATATACCCCTGAATGCGGCCAGTGTAAGTTCTGTTTGTCGGGCAAAACCAACCTTTGCCAAGCCATTCGTAGCACTCAAGGTGAAGGTCTAATGCCCGACGGCACCAGCCGTTTCTCCTTAGATGGTCAGATATTGTTTCACTATATGGGTACCTCAACTTTTTCTGAGTACACCGTAGTACCAGAAATTGCGCTTGCCAAAGTCAATAAGGCCGCACCTTTAGACAAAGTGTGTTTGTTAGGCTGTGGTATCACTACGGGTATTGGCGCGGTATTGAACACCGCCAAAGTTCAGCCGGGTGACTCGGTCGCTGTATTTGGCATGGGTGGTATTGGACTAAGTGTAGTGCAGGGTGCGGTAATGGCCGGCGCTGGTCGTATCATCGTCATCGACATTAACGAAGACAAGTTTGAAATGGCCAAAATGTTGGGCGCAACAGACTGCATTAACCCAATGAACTACAGTGACCCTATTCAAGACGTGATTGTAGACCTCACCGATGGCGGCGTAGACTATTCATTTGAGTGTATTGGCAACGTAGACGTCATGCGTTCAGCACTAGAATGCTGTCACAAGGGGTGGGGCGAGTCGGTCATTATTGGTGTAGCCGGTGCTGGCCAAGAAATTACCACACGGCCCTTCCAGCTAGTGACCGGCCGAGTCTGGCGTGGCACTGCCTTTGGTGGTGTTAAAGGTCGTACGGAGTTACCTGATTACGTAGAGCGCTACATGGCTGGCGAAATTAATATTGACTCCATGGTGACCCACACAATGGGGCTAGACGACATAAACAAAGGTTTTGACCTCATGCACAGTGGCGAAAGCATTCGCTCCGTAGTGATCTTTTAGGAAGCACCGTCATGTCTTTAATTCAACTTTCAGAAGTAAAAGTCAGCGGTGGTCGCTTATTGCGTGTAGAGCACGAGTCGACCGTTTGTAACGGCACAATGACCTTTGCTGTATTTTTACCACCTCAAGCCAATAACGCCGAAGTCCCTGCGCTTTATTGGTTGTCTGGCCTAACCTGTAACGACGAAAACTTTAGCCAAAAGGCCGGCGCATTTGCGCTTGCGGCTGAACTTGGTATGGCTATTGTGATGCCTGACACTAGCCCGCGAGGCGCCGGTGTAGAAGGTGAAGACGATGCCTATGATCTGGGCAGCGGTGCTGGTTTTTACATTAATGCCACTCAATCTCCTTGGTCTACCGCTTACAATATGTATAGCTACGTTAGCCAAGAGTTACCTGCGGTCATCACCGCTAACTATGCGGTCAATGAGCAATGCGCCGTTAGTGGTCACTCTATGGGTGGCCATGGGGCATTGATTTGCGCGCTCAAAAATCCAGGCCAATACGCCTCGGTGTCTGCTTTTGCTCCAATCACTTCGCCATCTCAGTGCCCTTGGGGCCAAAAAGGCCTTACAGCCTATATTGGCACAGACGAAGCCGACTGGGCTCAATGGGACGCTAATCAGCTCGTACAAAGCAACCAGGCCGCGGGTATTACGCCACAAGCATTGTTTATCGATCAAGGATCCAGTGATCCGTTTTATGCTGATCAGCTGATGCCAGAGTTATTTAACGCCACCTGTGAAAAGCTACAGCATCCGTTGGATTACCGCGAGCGCGAGGGTTATGACCATAGTTACTACTACATCAGCAGTTTCATCGAAGAACACCTGCGTTATCACGCTCATCATTTAGGATTAACGGAATAAATAATGTCTGATAAGCCACGCCAAACACGCCATGGCCACATGGCACGAGTTTCTAAACTGGCCTTAGGTGATAAAGCCTTGCCTATACGATTTATGTACAAAACCATTCCTGAGCATGGCAATGACAC
>CBDUDU010000019.1:0-33695 GCA_965366045.1 uncultured Oceanospirillaceae bacterium | reverse complement strand
ATGGGAGTGTAGGATACCAGAAGTGGCTATTCTGAACAATAAAAAGCTGCGTTTTAGCTGGGCTTTTGCCAACCCCAAGCTGGCTGACCAAACGCCGCTTCAAAGCCAGCATTAACCCATAAGTCAGCCACCATAGCTAACTCACCATTGATATAAAAAAGTGGCAGGTGCTGCCGCTCCCACGCGGGCACTTTGGCTTCTTGCAATAGTTTTTTAAGGCTCTGGCTATGCGCTCGCCCCAAGGGCTTGCAGCGCTCCCCTCCTACTCGCCCTCGCAACTCCAAATGATCACCCACCGCCAAAGCTATCGCCACTGTATAGTCACCAGCATCGAGCTGACCAGCACTCAAAACCATCACACCGTGATCTAAGTCAGATTGGGTAATGGTGGCCGACCACGGCTCACAAACCGATTCGTTGCCATGCCTTTCATATGGCGCAAGCCATAACTGGCCATGGTTGCGGCGCAAGCTCCAAGCTCCAAATATAAGGCAAGGCTGGGCATCATCAGCACTGGTTAACACCTCGTCGTCGACCTGCTGCATGGCTGCATGGCTGAGCACGGGCACCTTATGCAACGCGAGCCAATGGCGCAAAAGGTTATGGCGGCGCGGTTTTGACAGGTCCAACAAAGCCGCCGTAGGTAAGCACTCACTATTAGCTGAATCGCTATTTAAAAGGTATAAGTCTGCGACAGCAACTTCATCAAGCAACTGCGCAGTATCACCCATAACCGCCGCAGTAGTCGCTAACCGTCGATCCATCGCTGGCCACCGCTGGCGTAATAAGGGCAACACTTGATGGCGCAAAAAATTACGGTCAAAACGAGTATCGTCATTGCTGGGATCGTCACACCAGACTAACTGGTGTTGGTTTGCATAGTCGGTAAGGGCTTGCTGGCGCACATTTAGAAGCGGCCTAAGCATACAACCCAAACCCAGTCTACGTTGTTGCGGCATGGCGCGCAGGCCTGCTACCCCAGCGCCGCGCATCAAACGCAATAACATGGTTTCGCTTTGGTCGTCGGCATGCTGAGCTAACAACAGCACTTCCCCGGCCCGCAATTGCTGTTCAAAAAATTGGTAGCGTGCATCACGGGCAGAGGCTTCTAGCCCCAGCTTTTGCTTGAGGAAAGGATCGATAACAGCATTTTGAGTTGCACAAGCAAGGCCATACGCCTGTGCTTGTTGCTCAACTTGCTGTTGCCAAGCCTGCGCATCTGCATGTAAACCGTGATTTACATGCACCACTCGGATTGGAGGACACTGCCGAGACTGGCTCAATTGCACAAGTGCGTGCAACAGCACCATAGAATCTAACCCACCACTAACGGCCACCAACCAACCGGCAGCCTGAAAGTGTGGTTTCAGGCCGGAAGTTTCCGTGGTTAATACATGGTGGGTAAAGGCCATGACAGAAGACATAACCTAATTATCAGCTTAAGAACTTAGGCCGTAAGCCATGAGCCGCTTGTAACGACGATCAACCAACGTATCGGCGTCCATCAAGTCAAGTTCGGCCAATTGGCTAATTAAGGTCGACTTAATACTCGCGGCCACTAAACCGGCATCACGGTGAGCACCACCTAGGGGCTCTTTGATCACATGGTCCACAAGACCTAAATCATGCAAGCGGCCAGAGGTAATACCCATGGCATTGGCCGCATCAGCTGCATATTCAGCACTCTTCCAAAGGATAGAGGCGCAACCTTCTGGGGAAATAACCGAATAAGTGGAATATTGCAGCATGTTAAGCTGATCACATACACCAATGGCTAACGCACCACCAGAACCACCCTCGCCAATAACGGTGGCAATAACCGGCGTTTTAAGTCCCGACATTTGGGCTAAGTTATAAGCAATGGCTTCACTTTGACCGCGTTCTTCTGCATCAATGCCTGGGTAGGCACCTGGTGTGTCGATAAAAGTCAAAATAGGCATCTTAAAACGTTCAGCCATTTGCATCATGCGCAAGGCTTTGCGGTAGCCTTCTGGGCGCGGCATACCAAAGTTACGAGCTACTTTTTCTTTGGTGCTACGGCCTTTTTCTTGACCCATCACCATCACTGCGCGGCCATTTAAGCGTGCGATACCACAGACCATTGCCTGATCGTCACCAAAATGGCGGTCGCCATGCAATTCATCAAAATCGTCAAATATGCTAGCAATGTAATCAATGGTGTGAGGACGCAAAGGATGGCGCGACACCTTAGACACTTGAGCTGCAGAGAGGCTAGAGAATATAGACTCTGTCAGGTTGACACTTTTTGCTGATAATTTAGCAATTTCGTCGCTAATATTTAGCTCGTTGTCATTACCCACCAATCGCAGGGCTTCAATCTTGGTTTCAAGTTCAGCGATGGGTTGTTCAAAGTCGAGGTAATTTGGATTCATAGGGCCTAGCTTCTAATTGTTGATCAGCAAATATGAAGTTATTATAACTTGCGATAACGCATTTTTACAGCATCTTCACCCAGCAAGTATGCGAGATCTTGCAACATATCGTCTTCTACCTGCAATCGCCACGGAGAAGCACAACGAATAACCCCTCGGCCAATGCCATTTTCAACCTGTAGCTCTAGCTTCGCAGCGGGTGTATCACCACTCACTTGATGGGGGGTAACTATCTGCAACAACTGCTGCAATCCCTTACCCTGAGCAAACTCTGCGGCTACCGATAAGTGCAAACCTTTGGAAAAAACCGTGCGTGCCTGGGACATGGTTAAGATCTGTTGAGCGCTTACTTTAAGGCCGCCCGAATAATCATCTTCGGATACTTCGCCTTCAACAATAAGCAAACGGTCGTTCTGTAACAATTCGCGGTATTTATCGTAGGTGTCGCCAAACAGCGCCACATCCACTCGTGCTCGCCGATCATCCAGAGTTAAAAAGGCGATGGTTTTGCCGCGTTTGGTTTTCATCGTGCGGCTAGCAACCACTAAACCGGCAATCCACTGCTTTTCTTTTTTCGCAAACAACTGGTCTAAGCGACAACGTAAGAAGCGGCCTAGCTCATGGTCGTAACTATCGATGGGGTGGCCTGTCACATACAAGCCAAGGGTGTTTTTTTCGCCTTTTAGCCGCTGTTTGAGCGTTAGGGGGCGGGCGCTCATATGCCGGTCATATGCCACATCTAGGGCATCAACATCATCCACCACGGCGGTGATTTCGCCAAATAAATCCATCATGCCAGCGTCTTGGTTGCGCTCGCTTTGGTCAGCCGCTTGCACCGCATCGGGGATGGCGCTATACAGCACGGCGCGTTCTTGGTTAGGCACCATTTGGTCGAGTGCACCGCTGGCCACTAGGGCCTCGAGCACACGTTTATTGATTTTTTTACTGCCCACTCGCTTACAAAAATCAAACAGATCGACAAACGCGCCACCGGCCTCTCGGGCCTCAATTATAGCGGCCACAGGACCTTCGCCAACACCCTTTACTGCGCCTAAACCATACACCACTTCACTGTTATCATTAACAGTAAATTTGAAGTGACTGGCATTGACGTCGGGCAAATTAAGCGGCAACTCCATGCGGCGACACTCTTCAACAAATATCACTATTTTGTCAATATTCTGCATATCCGCTGACAACACCGCTGCCATAAATTCGGCTGGGTAATGGTACTTGAGCCAAGCGGTTTGATAGGCCACCAAAGCATAAGCAGCCGAGTGTGATTTGTTAAAACCATATCCGGCAAACTTTTCTACTAGGTCAAAAATATTACCAGCAAGCTCGTCGGCAATGCCGTTAGCTAAACTGCCGGCGATAAAACCAGAACGCTGCTTGGCCATTTCTTCTGGTTTTTTCTTGCCCATTGCGCGGCGTAACATGTCGGCCTCGCCCAAGCTGTAGCCCGCCATCACCTGAGCAATTTGCATGACCTGCTCTTGGTACAAAATAATACCGTAAGTGGGCTCTAGCACTGGCTGCAAGGAGTCTAATTGATAGTTTTCGTGGGGCCAGGCCAACTTAGCTCGGCCATGCTTACGGTTGATAAAGTCATCCACCATGCCCGACTGTAACGGTCCTGGACGAAACAAGGCTACCAAGGCGATAATGTCTTCGAAGTTACTGGGCAACTGCCGTTTAATCAGGTCTTTCATGCCGCGTGATTCCAGTTGGAATACACCCGTTGTTTCGGCTCGTTGTAATAACTTAAACACTGGCTCATCGTCCAGCGGGATAGTTTCAATGGCGATGGCCGACTCGCCCTTTTCTGCCCGTCGCTGATTGATCATACCCATGGCCCAATCCACCACGGTGAGGGTTTTTAGGCCCAAAAAGTCAAATTTAACCAGGCCTGCATCTTCGACGTCATTTTTGTCGTACTGAGTCACTAAACCAGAGCCATCAACGTCACAATAAAGCGGCGAAAAGTCAGTTAGCTTGGTGGGCGCGATCACCACACCACCGGCATGTTTGCCGACGTTACGAGTTAAGCCTTCCAGCTGATAAGCCATCTCCATAATTTCTTGGACTTCGTCACTGCCATCAATAAACTCACGCAGAGCGTCTTCTTGCTCCACCGCTTTACTCAGGGTAATACCCACTTCAAAAGGAATTAATTTAGACAACTTATCGGCCAAACCAAACGGCTTACCTTGCACCCGAGCCACGTCTCGCACCACGGCTTTTGCGGCCATGGTACCGAAGGTGATAATTTGTGATACCGCGTCTTTACCGTAAGTTTGCGCCACGTACTCGATCACTCGGTCGCGGTTGTCCATACAAAAATCGATATCGAAGTCGGGCATCGACACCCGCTCCGGATTTAGGAAACGCTCAAACAGTAAATCGTACTTAAGTGGGTCTAGGTCAGTAATTTCTAACACATAAGCAACTAACGAACCGGCGCCCGACCCACGGCCAGGGCCCACAGGGATGTCGTTATCTTTGGCCCAGCGAATAAAGTCCATAACAATAAGGAAGTAGCCGGGAAAACCCATTTGGGTAATGATATCGAGTTCAAAATCTAAGCGATCATCAAACTCTTTTCGTTTAACAGCAAAATCTGAATCGTTGCTATCGAGGATGGTTTCAAGGCGTTTGTTCAAGCCTTTACGAGACACATCACCAAAAAATTGGTCCATGGTCATGCCTTCCGGCACCGGGAAGTTAGGCAAGCAACAGCGGCCTAAGTCAATGTCTAAATTACAGCGCTTGGCAATTTCAACGCTGTTAGCTAAAGCCGACGGCAAGTCGACAAACAGGGCCTGCATTTCTTCGAGGCTGCGCAGATATTGCTGATTGGAATAACTCTTAGGCCGGCGAGGGTCGTCCAAGGTCATACTTTGGTTAATACAGACGCGAGTTTCGTGGGCTTCAAACTCCTCCTCAGCCACAAACATTACATCATTGGTGGCCACCAACGGCACCTGAGCCACGTGGGCTAAGGCCACTGATAGATGCAGACAATGTTCGTCATCTTGACGTCCAGTGCGCTGCACTTCTAAGTAAAAACGATCGCCGAACACACCGACCCAATACGCCAGCACGGCCTGCGCTTCGTCTACCCCACGGTTAATAAGGGCCCGCCCTACCTCACCCTGCGAGGCTCCAGATAAGGCAATCAAACCGTCACTTTGCTGTGCGAGCCAATGGCGTTCTACAATGGCTTTCCCGTCTGGGGTCTGACCTTCTTGAAACGAGCGCGAGACCAACTCGGTTAGGTTTAGGTAGCCTTGCGGATTCATGGCCAACAGGGTCATACGGCTCGCCGGAAGATCGCTGGCCGGATCGGCAGCTAGATAGATATCGCAGCCACAAATGGGTTTTACACCGGCCCCTTGTGCCGCTTTGTAAAACTTAACCATGCCACACATGTTGGACTGGTCCGTTAAGGCAATCGCAGGCATTTGTTCGGCTTGCAGGGTTTTCATCAATGGTTTGATACGCACCATGCTATCAATCAATGAAAACTCGGAGTGCATTCGCAAATGCACAAAAGGTACAGCTAGTGACATTGTCTAATTTCCAATCAATCGTCGCACCGGCGCAAAACTACGTCGATGTTGCGGGCTCACGCCATGTTCTTCAAGGGCCTGAATATGGGCTTTAGTGGGGTAACCCTTATGCTTATCAAGACCGTAATGTGGGTATTGTTGATGCCAGTCTAGCATTTCTCGGTCGCGGGTGACTTTAGCAATAATCGACGCCGCGCCAATACAAATTTCTTTAGCATCGCCCTTAACGATCGCCTCACTGGCACAAGGCAATTGCGGGCAACGATTACCATCAATTAAGGCCAAACTGGGTGCCACAGACAAACCCAATACAGCCCTCTGCATAGCGAGCATGGTGGCCTGTAATATATTAATATCGTCAATCTCGGCCACATCAGCTCGCCCCACAGACACACTCACGGCGTCTCGAATGATAAGATCAAACAAGCGCTCTCGGGTTTTTTCGGTGAGGGCTTTTGAGTCCCCTAACCCAGCAATAGGCTTGTTAGGGTCTAGTATCACAGCAGCCGCGACCACATCGCCAAATAGCGGCCCACGACCGGCTTCATCCACGCCACAGATTAAATGCATTGCTTGTGTCATGTTGCTGCCTTGGCTTGTGCCTGTTGCTCAATCACCTCTAACACTGCTTGCGCCGCCGTGGCACTGGCACCACAAGCCAATTGTTGGTGAATGTCAGCAAAGTGCTGTTGCTGTGCTGCAGCCACGCTTGCATCAAACAACAAGGCTTCTAGTTTTTGCGCCATGAGCTTAGGCTGCACTGCATCTTGTAATAATTCGTCTACTATTTGTTGCCCGGCTAACAGATTCGGTAAACTTACAAACGGCACCTTAAGCCTGCGTTTAAACAAGCCATAGCTCAAACCGTTCATGCGATAACAGACTAACATCGGTTTTTCGAACAATAGGGTTTCTAATGTTGCCGTTCCCGAAGCCACTAACACGGCATCTGCCGCCGCCAACACTGGGTGCGAGCGGCCTAACACAAGCTGAATACGCAACTTGGGATAGGCCAACAATTGATCTTGAAGCTCGGCTTGACGCTCTGGGTTAGCCGCGGCTAGCACCACCTGTAGAAGAGGATGCCGTTGTTGTAATAATGCTGCCGTGGCCAAAAAATCTGGCGCTAATTGCCTCACTTCTGCGGCACGACTGCCCGGCAACACAGCTAATACAGGATGCTGTGCAACTAACTGCAATTGCGCTTGCGCCTCTGCCTGAGTCAAATCACCAGGAATGACATCGGCTAATGGGTGGCCCACAAAGGTGGCTGGGATATTGTGGCGTTGGTAGTAGGGCAACTCAAAGGGCAATAGAGCTAATACGCGGTGACACGCTTTAGCCACGGTAAATACTCTATCCTCGCGCCACGCCCATACCGACGGGCTGACATAGTGTACGGTGGGTATGTTAGCCGCTTTAAGTTTGGTTTCCAGCACAAAGTTAAAATCTGGTGCATCGATACCAATAACGGCTAGGGGTGGCTCACTGGTATAACGCTTAATAAGACGTCGGCGCAGCCTTAACAATTCGGGTAAGCGGCCTAACACTTCAACCAAACCCATAATGGACAAACGCTCCATAGGCACCAAGCTGGTGAAGCCTAACGCTAACATTTGCGACCCACCAATGCCTTCAAAATTCAGTTCCGGGCGCTGTTCTTGTAAGGCACGTATTAACCCCGCGCCAAGCACATCGCCCGATGCCTCACCGGCAATAATAACAATGGTGTGATTGGCCATAGGGCAGCCGTTAGCGGATGATGCCGCGGCTAGTATCTTGTAACGAAGCAATCAAAATCGACAATTCGTCACCCTCAACAGACAGGTCTTGTAAACGGGTAATAGCGATATCTAGGGTAAGACCCTGACGGTAAATAATTTTATACGCTTGGCGCAAGGTTTTAATGGCTTGCTCAGAAAAACCTCGGCGCTTCAAGCCTTCGGTATTCATGCCGTGGGGCGACACAGAATTGCCGTTAGCCATAACAAAGGCAGGAATGTCCTTAAGCACCACACTGCCTGCGCCGGTCATACAATGGGGGCCAATACGGCAAAACTGATGCACTGCCGTAAAACCGCCTAAAATAGCATAATCGCCTACATGCACATGGCCAGCCAAGGCCACATTATTTGCAATAATTACGTCACTGGCCACTACGCAGTCGTGCGCCACGTGTACATTGGCCATGAATAAATTATTGTTGCCAATGCGGGTTACGCCAGCGTCTTGTACTGTGCCGCGATGCAGGGTACAGCCTTCACGGATGACGTTATTGTCGCCTATCTCAAGCCGTGTCGGCTCGCCTTTATACTTCATATCCTGACAGGCTTCGCCTACCGAGCTAAATTGGAAGATATGATTATTGCACCCTATGCGGGTAGGGCCTTTCACTACCACATGTGATTCCAGCTTGGTACCAGCACCTAGCTCTACCCCAGCACCAACGATGGAGTATGGACCAATTTCCACATCATCAGCAATAATGGCATTGGCATCAATGATAGCGCTTGCGTGAATCAATGGCTGGGACACTAAACCTTCCTGTCTGCACATAAAATAGTAGCCGATGCCACTCGTTCACCATCCACATTGGCACAACAATCGAACTTCCAGATACCGCGTTTTTCAGACATGATGGAGGCTTCGAGCTGTAACTTGTCTCCCGGCACAACCGGGCGCTTAAAGCGTAGCTTATCGGACCCAACAAAGTAGTAAATAGAACCATCTTGAGGGGTTTTATCCATGGTCTTAAAACCAAGAATACCCGCCGCTTGCGCCATGGCTTCGATGATTAATACTCCAGGCATTACCGGATGGTCTGGGAAGTGGCCATTAAAAAAAGGTTCGTTCACAGTCACGTTCTTATAGGCGATAATCGACTCACCAAGATTGAGCTCGGTGACTCGATCAACCAATAAAAATGGGTAGCGATGAGGTAGGTATTCGCGAATTTCTTTAACGTCCATAACCATAAAAATGCCTTTCCTTTCTTGTCTATGCCAAAAAACAGCGCTCAGCTTTTTAGCTGTTGAAGTTCGGCTTCTAATTGCTTAAGCCGCTTAGCCATTTGGTCTAATTGTTTAAAACGTGCCGCATTACGCCGCCATTTTTGATTTTTGTCTAAGCCCGTACCAGATGAGTAGGCGCCTGCTTCACTAATTGAGTGGGTCACTAACGACATGGCCGTCACATGCACACCGTCTACCAAAGTAAGGTGGCCGGTAATGCCACACGCACCTGCCACGGTACAGTGCTTACCTAGCTTTGTACTGCCTGCAATGGCGGTACATCCGGCAATTGCAGTATAGTCGCCTAGCTCTACATTATGGGCAATCTGCACCTGATTATCCAGCTTAACACCAAGGCCAATGATAGTATTATCGAGCGCACCTCGGTCTATACTGGTGCCGGCGCCAATTTCCACAAAATCACCTACGATTACCCCACCTAACTGCTCTATTTTAACCCACTCATCACCGTCTTTGGCAAAACCAAACCCGTCGGCACCGATGACTGCGCCGCTATGCACAATACACGAGCGCCCTAGCTCAACACCATGATAGAGAGTAACGTTAGCGCCTAAGCAGGTTTGGTCACCAATAGATGAACCAGCGCCAATCACAGAGTTAGCACCTATAGTGACCCTATCGCCAATAATCACGTCGGCACCGATCACGACACCTGGGGCTAAATTGACCTGTTCGCCCATGCGAGCACTAGCAGCCACTTCGGCTGACCCATGAATGCCGCTAAATCGATCAGCGGGAGCAAACGCTTGTGACAAGCGGGCGTACCCCAAGTAAGGGTTTACTAACAATAAACAATTGCCACTAAAAAGGTGCGCTTGATCCGGGTGCAAAATTACCGCTCCAGCATCACAGTGTTCAAGCTGACTGGCGTATTTCATATTAGCCAAGAAACTCACTTGGTGAGGCTGAGCTTTAACCACCGTAGCGAGACCAGTGACCGGATAAGCCCCTTCGCCCTTTAACTCAGCGCCAAGTAATTGCGCAATTTCACCCAAGGTTAAGTGCTGCAATTACGGCTCCAAATTTAGCAGTTCTACAACCTTAGGCGTAATATCGATACTCGCGGCGTTATAGATCACCGATTGGCCATTGATAATTAAAGAAATATTATTTTCTTCAATCAACTGCCGCAAGATCTTATCCAACACTGGACGCATCTTAGCTAAAAACTCTTGTTCAACCTTTAATTTGGTATTTGATAAGTGGTTTTGTAATTGTTGATACTCTGTTGCCAAGGCCTGAATTTCAGCCTGCAAGGTTTGTACTTCTGCAGCGCTCATCAGATCCTTGTCTGCCTTCAATCGCTGCTGTAGTGCTTGCAACTCCACGCCCATCGCATCAAAACGAGTGGTTTGAGGTTTCAGCTCAGCCGCAAGTTGATGCCCCAAAGCAATGGCTTTTTGGGTGGCAAACATGGCTTGCTCTGGCTTTAACACGACGATGGTTTCTGCGTGGGCCAAGCCGGGCACCCATAGGCTCATAGCCAACAGTGCTGAACCTAATATACGAAGTAATTTATGCATTATTAACTGTCCTTATTAACTTAAAAAGATCGACCAAGGGTGATATGGGTAGATTGTGTTTTATCTCCCGTTTTTTGTCGTAACGGGTTAGCAACCACCAAGGTTAAAGGCCCAACGGGGGTTAACCAGGATAAATTCAAACCACCAGAAACCCGTAATTCACTCGCACTAAACGAGCCAGACTGATACACGTTACCCACATCCATAAACAACGAAGTGCGCACCGACGGCATGTCATCAAAGAAAGGGAAGATGAGCTCGGCCGAGCCGGTGGTTAATAATTGCCCACCCAACGGTTCGCCAATGGAATTTTTAGGGCCCAATGAGTTGAACGCAAAGCCACGCACACTACCAAAACCGCCACCGTAATAGTTAGCAAAGAATGGCGCAGTGTTAGTAGCGCCGTAGGCCCCTACGATGCCAACACGCGCTCCAGCAGAAAACACCAACGATTCGCTATAATTTAACGGCGTAAAGGTCCGGTAGCTGTAACCCAGCTGATAAAAATTCAAGTCACTACTGGGTAACGCTAAATCTAAATCAACCACATGGGAACTGCCTTTTGTAGGGTACCAATAGTCATTAAGAGTGTTGTTATTCCAGTTTACGGTCGACTTATATTGTTTATATTGTTTACCTTCGGCAGCGACAAAGCTAGCCACTTCGGTGGCCGTGGTACCACCCAGTGCTAAATCAATACCTTCGTAACCCAGACTAAAGTCTAGACGTGTATGATCATCAATAGGGTAGCCAAAACGCATGTCTACACCTACCGTGTCGGTCGCAAAGTTACTGACTGCAACTTTGGCATAATCCCGCTTGGTGTAATACAGGTCAATGCCTCGACTCACGCCGTCCACGGTATAATAGGGATTAAGGTAACTAAAGCGATATTCGTCGGTGCTGCTACTCGACGAGAATGAGGCTTCCATTTTATTGCCGGTACCTAAGAAGTTGTTCTGGTTTACAGAACCACCCCAGAAAGGACCTTCGCCATCGTTATAACCCACTACTGCAGACCAATCGGCAGTGAGCCCCTCCTCAACCGCAAACTCAACATCGAGTTGATCGTCGGTGCCCGCAACAGGGGTGGTTTCCACGGCAACATTATTGAAAAAACCTAACCGCTGTAAACGTAATTTAGACGCAGTAATGTCAGCCATGGCAGCAACACCACCTTCAACTTGACGCATTTCACGGCGTAATACTTCATCACTGGTGCGGGTATTGCCGCGGAAATCTATACGTCGAACATAAGTTCTTTTACCCGCTCGTACTTGATACTGCACATCGACTGTTTTTAGGTTTTCGTTGATCAACGGCACGGGTTGAATGTCGGCAAACGCAAATCCTTGGTCACCAAACAACTGGCGTACATCTTGTGCCGCGTTGACTAAGTTTCGACGGGAGAACACCTGCCCAGAAGACGCATTGATGAGGTTTCTAATATCGGCCTCTTGGACTTCGTATTGGCCGGCAATGCTCACCTTGCCAATGGTAAACTGATCACCTTCGGCCAAGTTAATGGTAATAAACACATTGGTTTTGTCTGCTGAAATCGCCACCTGGGTCGATTCGATATTAAATAGTACGTAGCCTTTATCTAAGTAATGTGAGCGAATATTCTCTAGATCGGCAGTTAGCTTTTCGCGGGAGTATTGGTCGTCTTTGGTAAACAATGTCCAAAATCCAGGGGTTTGCAGGCTCATCAACTTGATCAGTTCACTGTCGCTGAAATCATCATTACCAATAATGTTGATATGACTAATGGAGGAAGTCACACCCTCGTTAATGTTCACCGATATAGACACTCGATTTTCGCCCAAGTCCTCTACAACCGACTCGACCAACACAGCATAACGACCCTGGCTGTTGTACTGACGTTCTAATTCGAGCTCGATTTGAGCGAGGGTGGCGCGCTGAAAAATCTCACCTTCTTTTAGGCCCGTGGCCTCTAGTGCAGCTCGTAGCTGCTCGGTTTTTAGTAATTTATTACCTTCCAGCCCAATAAAACCAATGGCAGGCCGCTCGCGCACCACCACCACCAGTAAGTTACCATCCTGTTGTAGCTCAATGTCTTCAAAGTAGCCACTTCTGAACATACTGCGCGCAGCAAACGCTAAACTTCGGTCGTCTACATCATCGCCTACTTGTAATGGCAAGGTAGCAAAAGCTTGGCTTGAGGTTAAACGCTGCAAGCCTTCGATGTGGATATTTTCAATGGTAAATTCTGCACTCACAGCCACTGGCGACACGGCCATCGTCAGACTTAACAACAGCCCCAAAAGAATACGTTTCATATACACTCTACCTATAATTATTAATGACGCATCAAGTCATTAGCGATGGCGATGATCATAACGCTCAACACTATGGCCATACCAATACGCAAGCCTACAGCCTGAATTCGATCAGGCACTTTCCGCCCGGTAACTAACTCTATCAAGTAATATAACAAATGCCCGCCATCGAGCATAGGAACAGGCAATAGATTTAGCACCCCTAAACTCACACTTAAGTAGGCCATAAAACTAATATAGGTTATCAAACCCGAAGCAGCAGAAGCGGCGGCTATTTTAGCAATACTGACAGGGCCGCTTAAGTGCTCGATCGACACGACCCCTTGCACCATCCTACCCAGAAAATTAAGGGTGAGACTAGCCATTTGTAGGGTTTTCTGGCTGCCTGCTAGCAACCCATCAACTAGGCCTAACTGCTGCTGGTATTGAATTGAATACGGCCACGAAATAGAGGCGATACCAACGCCAATTTTTCCTATTAAAGCACCCGCTGGGTCAACATCACTTTGCAGCGTTAACGGCAATACGAATGCCTCTCCGTGGCGCTCTAAGGCGACCAGCACCCTCGCATCGGGGTGGCCTTGAATATAAGCCACAAACTCATTAAAGCCGTGCATCGATTGTTGGTTCAGCGCTACCACTTTATCGCCCACCAATAGTCCGGCTAGCTGCGCAGCTCCACCATCAATCAACCGATCAATCACGACGGGGGCATTGGGGCGCCAAGGCTCAATACCAAGTTGCGACAGAGGACTTGT
Organism: uncultured Oceanospirillaceae bacterium; assembly: GCA_965366045.1. Classification (GTDB taxonomy): domain Bacteria; phylum Pseudomonadota; class Gammaproteobacteria; order Pseudomonadales; family Balneatricaceae; genus Njordibacter. The sequence goes on along the minus strand of CBDUDU010000019.1, from coordinate 20,117 downwards.
TTGCACTGCGTCAGCCATCCATCGCTTGACAGGGACACTATAAGACACAGCACCACCCAACAGCGGCAACACATCTGAGGCATTGGTTTGTACAGCTTGGTGTTGTAATACAGCGGCATCTAACTGCTGCAAGACCACTTCAATTTGGCCTGTGTCGCCAATCCGTTTGGCCAGGGCTAGACTGACCGCTTCCCAACTACGAGTGGGCTGCCCATCAATAGAGATAATTTGTTGTGACGGTGTTAAACCCGCTGTTTGGGCTGGCGAATCCGGTAAAATGGGACCAATCACAGGAATCAGCTGTGTAGTACCTGCCATCTGCACTACGGCATAGAGCAATGCTGCAAACACCAAGTTGACCACCGGACCTGCAGCCACAATAGCAATACGCACCCAAACTTTTTGCTGATCGAACGCAGCACTAAGCTGTTGCTTGGGCACTTCGTCATTACGAGAATCCAACATGCGCACATAGCCGCCTAACGGCAACCATGCAAATACATATTCAGTACCATCTTTGCCGACGCGGCGAAATATTGGCTGGCCAAATCCAACAGAAAAACGCAGCACCTTAACACCACTCCAGCGGGCCACAAAAAAGTGGCCCGCCTCATGGACAGTTACCAATACGGCAAGGGCAAAAAGTGTGGTAAGTATAGTGCTAAGCATGACGCCTCAGAGGTTTTACGAGCCCAGCACAAGCAGGCACAGGGCGAAGATCGGCGCGGCAGCAGTGAGGCTATCGATACGATCCATTACGCCGCCATGGCCTGGCAATATTGAGCCACTGTCTTTAATACCGCATTGGCGTTTAAACATGCTTTCCGTGAGGTCGCCGATTACCGACACAAACAAAACAACAACGGCCAACAGATAGATACCTACACCCATGTCGTGGGCAAAATGCAGGTATGGCTGCACCAACATAGACACCAATAATACGGTGGCCACGGCACCGCCTACACCCGCCCAAGATTTCGCTGGGCTAACCCTAGGCATGAGCTTGCGCTTACCAAACCGCTTGCCGGCAAAGTAGGCCCCTGTATCAGCACCCCAAACCAACAAAAACAAATACACCATTAGCCATGGGCCCTGGTCCATCTGGCGGATTGACACCATAGCCGCCCAAGTGGGCACTAATATAAGCAGCCCCACCAAACCTTTGACTGGACGTCGGCACCAGACCGTAGAAAATCGTGGGTATTGCACCACCAACATCGTAGCCATCAGCCACCAAACCACGGCAACAACAAACACCCCCTGAGGGTACTGTGCCATAAGTTTTTGTAGCACTACAATAGCAAACAATACGGCCAGCACGTAAACGGTACGCTGACTACGGCTTACTAGCCGCATCATAGCGGTCCATTCCCACGCGCCCATAAGCACAACCAAGGCCATAAATAACGCAAACGCTTGGTGAGGTAAAAAAAACACCGCGCCTAACGTAAGCGGGGCCAACACCAAGGCTGTAGCAATTCTAGATCTCAACATATTATTATTTTATATTGCGTCAAAGAGGCCCACCACTCCGTGGTTAAGCATTCGACTCTTGTTCAGTTAACTGCGCACCTGTTTGGCCAAATCTCCGTTGTCTTTGACCGAACTCCACAAGTGTATCAACCATCTTTTGGTGCTTAAATTCGGGCCACAATGCGTCCACAAATACAAACTCCGCATACGCCATTTGCCACAACAAAAAGTTGCTTATGCGCTGCTCACCACTGGTACGAATACATAAATCGACTGCAGGCAAATCACCCAAACTCATGCACTGACCAAACTTTTCTTCGGTTATGGCATCAATATCCAGACCATGCAGCTGAACTTCAAAGGCCATTTTTTTAGCCGTTTCTACAATATCCCAACGGCCACCATAGTTGGCCGCAATATTGAGTTGCATGCCACTGTTTGCTTGAGTTTTAGTTTCGGCAGATCCAATCAGTTTTTGTAACTCAGGACTTAAACCCTGAATGTTACCAATAATTCGCAACCGAATGTTGTTTTCGTGGAGCTTATTCACTTCGCGCTTAAGCACGTATACAAATAAGTCCATTAAGGCTTTAATCTCAATCTGAGGACGACGCCAGTTTTCACTACTAAATGCAAATAAGGTGAGCGCGGGCACCTCATAATGAACTGCGGTTTCTATCACTGCACGCACCGCGTCTACGCCGGCTTTGTGACCAGCAACTCCGTTCAAACCTTGGCGCTTCGCCCAGCGATTATTGCCATCCATAATAATGGCAATATGGTCGGGCAAGGTTTCCAATTTCTGTGCCAGTATGGTTTGGCGCGGGTCGGTCATGCAGTCATCCTTAATGTAGGCCTGGAAAGAAGCTTGATGCAGGTTAAACCTCCATCAAATCCTTTTCTTTCGCGAGTAAAGCTGTTTCGATGGTAGCCACGTGCGCATCCGTGACCTTTTGCACAAGGTCTTCACCACGACGAGCATCATCTTCTGAGATATCTTTGTCCTTCAAAAGTTCCTTAATATCACCATTCGCATCACGGCGAATACTACGAATAGAGACACGTGCCTTTTCGGCTTCTTCACGGGCACCACGGATAAAGCTCTTACGAGTTTCTTCTGTTAACGCAGGCATTGGCACACGAATCAGGTCACCTGATGTGGACGGGTTAAGGCCTAAGTTAGCCTTCATAATGGCTTTTTCAATTTCTGGCACCATGGGCTTTTCCCATGGCGAAACAGCCAGACAACGGCCATCCTCTACAGAAATATTAGCCAACTGGTTTAATGGGGTGTCGCTGCCATAATAAGACACCATTACACTGTCTAAAATACTTGGGTGTGCACGGCCAGTACGAATACGCTTAAAGGCTTCGCTAAGCGCGCCGATGCTTTTATCCATACGGGAATCGGCATCTTGCTGGATATCATTAATCATTTTATTCTCCGCCCTCAGGCAATGTCACATTCACCAAGGTGCCTTCGTGGCCACCAACCACTAAGTTGACCAAGGCGCCTGGGTTATTCATATTAAATACGCGTACCGGCATTTCTTGGTCGCGGCACAAACACATGGCCGTAAGGTCCATCACACCCAACTGCTTTTCGATCGCTTCATTAAAGGTAATGTAATCGTACTTTACCGCCGATGGGTTATTAACTGGATCTGAATCGTAGACGCCGTCTACCTTGGTGGCCTTAAGTACCACGTCGGCTTCGACTTCAATACCACGTAACGCAGCTGCAGAGTCCGTAGTAAAGAACGGATTACCAGTACCGGCAGAAAAAATCACAACATTGCCTTGAGACAAGTACAACATGGCATTACGGCGATCGTAGTGATCAACCACGCCACTCATAGGAATAGCAGACATTACCCTAGTGGTAATATTTGAACGTTCAAGCGCGTCGCGCATGGCCAAAGCATTCATTACCGTAGCCAACATGCCCATGTGGTCGCCGGTAACTCGATCCATACCGGCTTCGCTTAGTGCAGCACCACGAAACAGGTTGCCGCCGCCGATGACTAAACCTACCTGCACACCGATACCTACTAACTGACCAATCTCAAGTGCCATACGGTCTAGTACTTTGGGGTCTATACCAAAGTTTTCGCCGCCCATAAGGGCTTCGCCGCTGAGCTTGAGCAAAATCCGCTTGTAGCGAGGCTGACGCTTATCAGGACTTGCCATTCATCTTCTCCGAATAGTTACTGTGCCGCACTCGCATAAACTTGTGTATAAGATAGCGCTGACAAAACAATAAGATAGTGACGTATTAATTAGCCTAGAGCAAGTTATGTACTAGGCTAAAGTCAAAAAAAAAGCGCCGTCACAGCAGACTTAGCTACCGTGACGACGCTTTATGCAAGGTTAATTAAACTTAACCTTTTAGCTGCTGTGCAACTTCTGCAGCAAAATCCACTTCTTCAACTTCGATACCTTCGCCTACTTCTAAACGATTAAAGGCAGAAACGCTGGCATCAACAGCTTTAAGCAAGTCGCTGATTTTTTGCTCTGGGTTCTTAACAAATGGCTGTTCTGTAAGGCTGTTTTCAGCTAAGAACTTGTTAATACGACCCGTCATCATTTTGTCTACGATTGCATCAGGCTTGCCGGCCATATCAGGCTGGGCCTTAATGATGTCCTTTTCGCTTTCCACTTCTTCAGCAGTCATATCGTCACGGCTGATAACTCGTGGGTTAACGGCAGTTACGTGCATGGCAATGTCTTTAGCAAGCTCATTGTCGCCCGCAGTAAGAGCGATCAAAGTACCGATCTTGTTGTTGCTGTGTACGTAGGCGCCAACGTTAGCGGCTTCAAGCATAACAATACGACGAGGCGTAATGTTTTCGCCAATCTTCTGCACCAGCTTTTCACGCGCATCCGATAAATCGCCAACCATCAAAGCCGCCATGTCGTCTTGCTTCGCAGCAAAAGCAGCATCAGTTACCTGGCTAACGAAAGCCAAGAAACCTGCATCACGAGCAGCGAAGTCTGTTTCTGAGTTCACTTCAACCAACACACCAAAAGAACCGTCGTCTGCAACTTTTGCACAAACAACTCCTTCAGCAGCAGTACGGCCGGCTTTTTTAGCCGCTTTCAAGCCACTAGACTTACGTAAGTCTTCGATTGCTTGCTCGATGTTGCCGTCTGCAGCAACCAGGGCTTTTTTACAATCCATCATGCCCAAGCTAGTACGCTCGCGCAGTTCTTTAACCATAGATGCAGAGATTGCAGCCATTATAAAATCCTCAAATTGGGTTCATAACGCCCTTACCTGTATGGTAAGACGCTGTTAAAAAAAAGGGAGCCTAGCTCCCTTTTTATATGCAAATGCTTAGCTAAACCAAAGGTTTAGTCTTATTCAGCAGCTGCTTCTTCGGCTACTTCAACGAATTCGCCAGCAACAGCTGTACCGTCGTCTTTGCCAGCTGCACAGGCATCAGCCATAGCAGAAACATAGATTTCAATAGCGCGAAGTGCGTCGTCATTAGCAGGGATGACGTAATCGATGCCGTCTGGGTTGCTGTTAGTATCAACGATACCGATAACAGGGATGCCCAACTTGTTGGCTTCGTTGATCGCAATCCGTTCATGCTCAACGTCTACTACGAACAATGCGTCTGGCAAGCCGCCCATGTCCTTGATGCCGCCGATAGCGCGCTCAAGTTTTTCCATTTCACGCTGACGCATCAACGCTTCTTTTTTAGTCAACTGCTCAGATGTGCCGTCGTTAAACTGAGTTTCCAAAGTACGGAAACGGTTGATCGACTGACGAATCGTCTTGTAGTTAGTTAACATGCCACCCAACCAACGATGGTTAACGTAAGGCATACCAACACGACTAGCGTGCTCTTTAATCAACTTACCTGCCGCGCGCTTAGTTCCAACGAACAATACCTTGTTCTTGTTGGAAGCCATTTTCTCAACGATAGCAAGCGCATCGTTAAGGGCTGGCAAAGTTTGGTCTAGGTTGATGATATGGATTTTGTTACGAGCGCCAAAGATATACTGGCCCATTTTTGGGTTCCAGTAACGAGTTTGGTGGCCGAAGTGGGCGCCAGCTTTAAGCAGGTCGCGCATACTTACTTTAGTCATTTTAATTTCCTTTGTACGGGTTAGGCCTCCATAAACCCTCGCTCCCAGGTAAATACCTGATTGCCATGATTCGATCAAAAGCCTTAAAGCAGACTTCCAACACCCAGAACCATGTGCCGGTTTATGTGTGACGTTATAGTTTAAGCTCCAGATTCACTAGCTATTCGTTAAAACAAACCAGTTAGAATTTGGGCGCGCAATTTATACCATAAAACATGGGGTAAAGGCAAAGTATAATTGCAATCGCTACCGCATATTAGCCCTCGTATTTTTATCATCGATACATCGCCATCTAATTAATTCTTTCTCCATGTCTGATATAATTCAGCACAATAAAGCTCGCTAGCTATAAAACACACTGAGAAGTTGATGAATATTCTTATTAAAGACGCCGCCGCAATAGAAAAAATGCGCGTGGCTGGCCGTTTGGCGGCAGAAGTATTGGAAATGATCCACGAGCATATACAAGTGGGCGTCACCACCAACAAGCTCAATCAACTTTGCCATGACTACATGGTTGATGTGCAAGAGGCTGTACCCGCGCCGCTAAACTACCGCGGTTTTCCTAAGTCAATTTGCACCTCAGTTAACCAAGTGGTGTGCCACGGTATCCCTAACGATAAACCGCTCAAGAGTGGCGATTGGGTAAATATCGACATCACGGTTAAAAAGGAGGGCTACCATGGCGATACCAGCCGCATGTTCCCTGTCGGCAAAGTTGCGCCCCACTCCGAACGTTTAGTCGCCATTACTCAAGAGTGTTTATATAAAGGCATGGCACTGGTTAAACCTGGCGCTCGTTTAGGCGACATTGGCCATGTAATCCAAGTCCACGCCGAAGCTAATCACTACTCTATCGTGCAAGAATATTGTGGCCATGGCATTGGTGTCGGTTTTCATGAAGACCCACAAGTATTACATTACGGCAAACCCAATACTGGCGTAGAGCTTAAAGAAGGTATGATTTTTACCATTGAGCCCATGCTTAATGCAGGCAAGCGCCACGTTAAACTGAACAAGAATGACGGCTGGACAGTGTCCACTGTAGACAAGCGCCTTTCAGCTCAGTTTGAACACACTATATTGGTCACTGCAGACGGTTACGAAAACCTGACTATTCGTAAAGAAGAAATGGTATAACCGTGTCTGTGGTTAGCAAAGCGCTGCAAGACGAGCTCATCGACCATGAGAAGTTGCAGCAACAGCTGACTGAACAGGAGCCTAGCAAGGTTCTAAAAACGGCACTACATACCGGTCAATCCAAGCTAGACGCCTTGTTCAGTAAACACCAAGAAACTCGCGTTTATGAGCTAGTGCATGCCCGCGCCTGGATGGTAGATCAAATTCTGCGCCTTGCGTGGCAACAATACCCATGGCCAGACCAAGCCGCCTTAGTTGCAGTAGGTGGTTATGGACGTGGTGAGTTACACCCGCAGTCTGATATCGACCTGCTCATTTTACTCGATAACGATCTTCCCGAATCCAGCTGGCACAACTGCACCCAACAGTTCATCACCTTTATTTGGGATTTAGGTTTACAAATTGGTAGTAGCGTCCGCAGCTTAAATGACTGCTACGAACAAGCCAATGATGACATTACCGTAGCCACAAGTTTACTCGAATCCCACACATTAATAGGCAAAGCGGAACTACTCAGCAAGGTATTCAACTGGGTAATTTCTGACCAAGCGTGGAGCGATGAAGCTTTTTATAAAGCGCGTATCAAAACCCAGCAACAACGGCACCAGCGCACCAACGACACGGAATACAACCTAGAACCTAATATAAAAAACTCGGCGGGCGGATTACGCGATATACAAACCATTGGCTGGATTGGTAAACGGCATTTTGGCCTGCGTTACATGGCGCAACTGGCTGACCACGACTATCTCAATCAAGGCGAGCTAGATACCCTAAAAAAAGGCACTAACTATTTATGGACTATCCGTTACGCCTTGCATCTCATTGCTAAGCGACCTGAAGATCGTTTATTGTTTGATCATCAACGCAAATTGGCGGAATTTTTTGGCTATAAAGATAACGAAGATGAACTGGCTGTAGAGCAGTTTATGCATCGCTATTACCGCACAGCGATGCACCTAGCAGAATTAAACCAAACTTTATTACAGCTATTTGACCAAGCTATTCTACACGCCCATGAAGAAGACCGAGTGGTGTCTATCAACAAGCGGTTTGAATTACGTAATAGCCGCTTACAAGCCTGCTGTCCTAGTGTGTTTCTACGGCAACCCTTCGCTATTATGGAAGCCTTTGTCATCTTGGCTCAAAACCCCCACTGCAACGCTATAGGTGCCGAGTGCAAACGTTTAATTCAGGCCCATCGCTACCTTATCGATGACAAATATCGTCGCGACATTCGCGTCAATACACTTTTTATGGAGCTCCTTCGTTCGCCAGAGCGCATGTCCCATACCTTGTTAGAAATGCAACGCCAAGGCGTACTAGGTGACTACCTGCCCACCTTCAATGAAATTGTGGGGCGCATGCAGCACGACTTGTACCATATTTATACTGTGGACGCGCATACCATGAAAGTGGTGAAGAAGATGCGTGAATTATTGTTACCAAGGGAGCAGGAGCGTTTCCCAGTAGCCGGCCGTTTGGTTCACGAATTACCCAAAATTGAATTGCTTTATATTGCGGGCCTTTACCATGACATTGGCAAGGGCAGTGGACGTGACCATTCGGTGGTCGGGGCAGAAGAAGTACGCCATTTTTGCAGCCAACACCAACTCGGAAAGTGGGATACAGAGCTGGTTAGCTGGTTAGTGCGTAATCACTTATTGATGTCTATGACGGCGCAAAAACGCGACATAGGCAATCCCGATATTATCCACGAATTCGCCACAAAAATGGGCGATAAGCTACACCTAGACTACCTCTACGTGCTCACCGTGTGTGACATTAATGCCACCAATCCAGAACTGTGGAATAACTGGCGCGCGTCTCTATTGCGCCAGCTCTATACCGCCACCAACCGAGTACTACGTTTGGGCTTAGACGTGCCCGTAGACCACCAAGCGTTAATCGAGCAAACCCAAACTGATGCGCGCAAACTATTACAAGAGCAGCGTTTTAACCCTGCCATGATGACGCGCTTGTGGAAGAACTTTGGTGATGATTATTTCATTCGAGAAAACGCAAAAACCATTGCATGGCACACGCGCACCATACTTAACCATCAGATTCATGGCCCTGTGGTTGCCCTCAGCGAAACTTCTTTTAGCGCCTTTGAAGGTGGCACGCAGGTGTTTGTATACACCCAAGACAAACCCAACCTGTTCGCGGCCCTGTGTGCCATTTTAGGCCAGCTTCAATTAAACATCCAAGACGCCCGCATCATCACCACAGAAGACGGCTACAGTATGGATACCTTTGTGGTATTAGACGCCAATGGCAACACTATCAACCAAACACCTGCATTATTAGAGCAGTTACAAAAACGCCTAACGCAAGCGCTCCAGTTTCCTGATGATTTTGGTTATTTAGTGCAACAGCGCCAACCCAGAACTCACAAGCTATTCAGCCATGCGTCACAGGTCACTCTTAACAACCCCAAAGGCCGCAGCTGGACGCGTTTGGAGCTTTCTAGTGCCGACCGACCAGGCCTATTGGCTCAGTTGGGTCTAGTGTTTATGCGCTTAGGTATTAGTATTCAAAAGGCAAAAATCCAATCCATTGGGGGCCGTGTGGAAGATGTGTTTTTTATTACCCTTAACAACGGCGATCGCATTGTAGACGAGAGCCTGTTACACGCCCTGGAAAATGATATTTGTAGCGCCTTAGATAGCTAACTCCCCGTCACTTCTGGTACCATTTGGCCTTCATTTTTAGGGTCTCCCACAATCATTTTATTATCTCTACGGAAACACCTGTGACTCAAGCCCATATGCACGGCATCAGCAATTGCGACACCATAAAAAAGGCTAAAAAATGGCTCATGGATGCGGGCATTGAGTTTGATTTTCGCGACTATAAAAAACAGCCCCCCAGCGTGGATGAACTGCAGCAATGGATGACGCTGTGTGATTGGGAACTGCTACTTAATAAACGTGGTACGACCTGGCGCAAACTGCCCATTGAAGAGCAAGACGCCGTAACGCCAGCCAATGTATGTCAGCTACTTGCCGATCACCCTAGCATGATTAAACGACCATTGCTCATTATGCAAAGCCAAACACAAATTCAGGCTATTGTCGGTTTTAAAGCCGAGCAATATGCTACTATTTTTGAACTATAAGTTTTAACATTTTATTTATTGGAGAGTTCCATGTCGCATTTTAGTTTTGCCTTTGGTATCGGTAGCCAATCTAGCCAAGGCGATTGGTTAGAAGTATTTTACCCACAGCCTGTTTTAAACCCAAGTGCAGACCTAGTTGCTGCCATTGCCGGTATTTTGGGTAGTCAATTAGCTGCGGGCAATCATGCCGTGCAGATTAATGCTAAACAAGCCAGTCAATTAGCCGAGGCGTGCACTATTGCAGGCGAAGCTGACCAAGCAAAGTGGTTAATTCAAGCCGCTGACAAAGGCCAACCCATGGCTGTAACACTATTAGAAACCGACAGCAGCCCAACCACTACGCCAGAGGTATACCTCAAGCTACAACTACTTTCTACCGGCCTTAAGCAACCCAATAGCATGGACCTTAACGGTATCTTCGGTTTATTACCTAACGTGGCTTGGACCAACGAAGGCGCAGTGGCCATTGATGATTTAACCCAGCGCCAAATGGACGCTCGTTTGCGTGGCGAATGGCTACACGTGAACGCCGTCGACAAGTTCCCACGTATGGCCGATTACGCGGTGCCAAAGGGTATTCGTATAGGTGATGCATCGCGTGTACGTTTAGGCGCCCATGTGGCCGAAGGTACCACCGTAATGCACGAAGGCTTTATTAACTTTAACGCTGGCACCTTGGGCCACGGCATGATTGAAGGCCGTATTTCTGCTGGCGTTACTGTGGGCAACAACAGCGACCTTGGTGGCGGTTGTTCCACCATGGGCACTTTGTCCGGCGGTGGAAAAATTGTTAACTCCGTGGGTTCAGACAGCCTCATAGGCGCTAACGCCGGCATGGGCATTCCTATTGGTGATCGCTGCATCATTGAAGCGGGTTTGTACATTACTGGCGGCTCTAAAGTAGCCTTGTTAGACATGAATAACGAGCTTGTGGACACTGTAAAAGCCGCTAGCCTTGCTGGTAAACCGGACCTTTTATTCCGTCGCAACTCCCTTAATGGCCGCATTGAAGTGAAGCCTAACGGCACCGCGGTAGAGCTTAACGCAGACCTCCACACCAACAACTAAGATGTCTATAATCATGCCCGAACACGCTACAGTGACACCGACCATCGCGCTTGCCCAAGACTTAATGGGCCGAGCCTCCGTTACGCCAGAAGACAAAGGCTGCCAAGAATTAATGATCGGCCGCCTTGAAGCTATTGGTTTTACGGTGGAGCGCATGCGTTTTGGCGCAGTGGATAACTTCTGGGCCCGCCGCGGCACAGAAAAGCCAGTGCTGGCGTTTGCCGGTCATACGGACGTTGTGCCCAGTGGACCAGTGGACCAGTGGCACACGCCGCCGTTTGAGCCCACCATTAAAGACGGTTTCCTATATGGCCGAGGTGCTGCCGACATGAAAGGCAGCCTAGCCGCATGGGTAGTGGCATTAGAACAGTTTATTGCTCTACATCCTAACCACCGTGGTAGTTTAGCCTTGCTCATCACTAGTGATGAAGAAGGCCCATTTGTGGATGGCACCACTCGTGTGATTGAAACCTTAGAAGCCCGTGGTGAGAAAATGGATTGGTGTATTGTGGGCGAACCTTCATCCACTAACACTTTAGGTGATGTTATTAAAAATGGCCGCCGTGGTTCGTTAACAGCCCACATTACCGCAAAAGGCATTCAAGGCCACGTGGCCTACCCTCACTTAGTGGACAACCCAATTCACAAAGTGGCGCCTGCGCTAGCAGAGCTTGCGGCCACCACTTGGGATCAAGGCAACGACTTTTTCCCACCCACCAGCTTCCAAATTGCCAACATTAACGGCGGCACCGGTGCTTCTAACGTGGTGCCCGGCCATGTAGACGTGATGTGTAACTTTCGTTATTCCACAGAACTGACGGCCGATGACCTAACCGCCAAACTAGAAGCTATTTTAGACAGCCACAAGGTCGACTATGACGTCCACTGGACCTATAACGGCCTGCCGTTCTTAACAGCCTCGGGTGCTTTAGTTGATGCCTGCCGTGATGCGATTAAAGCCACCACCGGTGCCGACACAGAGTTGTCTACTGCTGGCGGCACATCAGACGGACGTTTCATAGCACCCACGGGCGCTCAAGTGGTTGAATTAGGGCCATGTAACGGCACCATTCATAAGCTTAACGAATGTGTGAAAGTCAGTGACTTGGAGCAGTTGACGGATGTTTATCTTGGTGTATTAACTCGCTTGATGGCGCAGGAGTGATAAGTATGACGTCCACCCAAACCGATATCGAAGTTTATATTAAATCCGTAAGCCCAGAAGCCATAAAGACTTGGTTAGAAAGTTGCACGTCTAGCTTAGAAGTAAAGAGCTCGAGCCTTAAACGTCAAGCCTATTGGGCAACCTTTGCAGGCTCTGAGAAAGAGTTTGAAATCATTGCCCTCAACAAGGTTGAAAGTACCTTTAGTAGTGTTTGGTTTAATACTAACAACACGCCATGGGCTAACGACAGGGCCTGCGCTCTAGGCGCCTTTGAACATTTTCAATCAAGCGTACGGTGCGTTGCATCTGGATGGCAGGAAGGCGACGCCCCGGATCAATGGTTAAACATCGATACCCAGGGCGAAACGACTATTGATTGGCTATAAGCTGTGGGCAGGCAGGATTTTGCCCACTGCACTACCAAAACCAATACGCAAACCATCACCCTGACAGTGACCACGCAAGGTTAAGGTATCGCCATCTTCTACAAAACAACGCTGCTCGCCTTTAGCTAGCGCCAACGGGGTTTTGCCATTCCACGTAAGCTCTAGCAAGCTACCTAAAGAATCTTTAGTCGTGCCACTAATGGTGCCCGAGCCTAACAAGTCGCCTGTTTGCATGGCACAGCCGCTACTAGAATGATGCGCCAACTGCTGAGCACTGGACCAATACATAGCCTTAAAGTTAGTTTGGCTAATGGTTTGTGTGTCGGCAGACGCAGCCGTTTTAATGTCCACTTGTAATGCAACATCGTAGTTGCTGGCTTGGTGTTGCGCTAAGTAGTCCAATGGTTTGGGCTCTTGTACTGGGCCTTCCACCCGAAACGGCTCAAGCGCTTCTTGTGTTACCACCCAAGGTGAAATAGTGGTGGCAAATGCCTTAGCCTGAAAAGGCCCTAATGGCTGATATTCCCACACCTGAATATCCCTCGCACTCCAATCGTTAAGCAATACAAAACCAAATATATTGGCTTGCGCTTGGGCCACCGTTAGCGGCGTTCCCATGGCGTTGGGCGTTCCTACTACCGCACCCATTTCCAGTTCGATATCTAGCTTTTGTGTAGGTCCAAAGTGAGGCTCACTCGCTTTAGGTAGTTTAAGCTGACCTAACGGCCTACGCACGTCTGTGCCACTCACCACCACTGTGCTGGCACGGCCGTTGTAACCAATAGGAATATGTAGCCAGTTGGGCATCAATGCATTTTCCGGATCACGAAACATGGTACCCACGTTAGTCGCATGCTCTCTGGACGCATAAAAATCAGTATAACCTTCTACCTTTATGGGCAACAACATCGTAGCTGACGACTGAGCCACAAGAGCAGGCTTCACCTGATCTTGCGTGGATGGGTCTTGATTGCTCAGTAAGTAGGATAACCGTGCTCGTGTGCTCGACCACACCGTTTGATCAAGGGACATAAAACCGTTAATGTTGGCTTGGGCAAACAAGTCGGCATTAACATCCAACAACCCAGATATCGCCAATAAGTATAGGTCGACTATTTGATCACCAATAGCAACACCCACATGAGGCTCGGAGTTGGCTGCTGAGGTGAACACACCAAAAGGTAAATTCTGTACAGGGAAATCTGTGGTTTCCGAGTTAGCACTGGCTACCCAGCTTTTCAGCTGAGGGTTATGAGTTTCATTAAACATTGTTAAAACCTTTATTCGTGCATCCAACGGGCATGCCCGGGAGCTTGTTTTGTTTCGGCCCATTCATTGAGCATGTCCCACTTAACCTGATCCAAACGTTGATCCATGTCTGGCGTACTGGTGTTAACCGCCAATTCTAAACGGTGACCACTTGGATCAAAAAAATAAATGGATTGGAAAATAGTGTGATTGGTTGGGCCAACCACGTTAATACCGTCGGCCTCGAGCAGCGCTTTAGTGGCCCACAAGTCGTCCATAGAGTCCACTTCCAACGCTAGGTGCTGACACCAGGCCGGCGTATTTTGGTCCAACTGCATATCAGCTTTGGTAGGCAGCTCAAAAAACGCCAACACACTGCCTTGGCCTGCATCCATAAACACATGCATGTAGGGGTCTGGCTCTTTAGTCGAAGGCACTTCGTCTTCGGCAATAGCCAAAATGAAGTCCATATTCAAGTATTTGCCATACCATTCAACCGTTTGCTTAGCGTCTTTACAGCGGTAGGCCACATGGTGGATTTTGTTGACTTTCATACTGCGCCCCTCGCTAGATCACGCCTCGGTTTAGCTGATCTCGCTCGATAGATTCGAATAAGGCTTGGAAGTTACCTTCACCAAAACCTTCGTCCTGCTTACGCTGGATAAACTCAAAGAATACTGGCCCAAGTAAAGTGCCCGAAAAAATTTGTAGCAACAGCTTAGGCTCTCCGTCTCCGGTGGTACCATCTAACAAAATGCCTCGCGCTTGTAACTCGTCGGTGGGTTCACCGTGACCCGGCAGACGCCCTTCAAGCATGTCGTAATAAGAATCAGGCGGCGCCTTCATAAAGGGCACACCCAACGCCTTAAGCTTGTCCCAACAACCCAGAAGGTCATCACAAATAAGCGCTATGTGCTGAATGCCTTCACCGTTGAACTGCATCAAAAACTCTTCGATCTGGCCAGAGCCACCGGCAGCTTCTTCGTTAAGCGGTATACGGATTTTGCCATCAGGAGCGCTCATTGCACGTGAAGTTAGGCCAGTGTACTCGCCTTTGATATCGAAGTAGCGCAGCTCTCTAAAACCAAACAAGTTCTCGTAAAAATCACCCCAATGCTGCATACGTCCACGGTAAACATTATGGGTTAAGTGGTCAATTTCAAAAAAACCGCAACCTTGTGGGTGCTTATTAACGCCATCAATAAAATCAAAATCGATGTCATAAATTGATGAGCCTTCTTCAAACCGGTCAATCAAATAGATAGGTGCGCCGCCAATACCTTTAATGGCTGGCAATCTTAATTCCATAGGGCCAACAGGGATGTCTATGGGCTGGGCGCCTAACGACAACGCACGTTCGTAGGAGTCTTTTGCATTATCTACACGAAAGGCCATGCCACATGCAGAAGGGCCGTGCTCTTCGGCAAAGAATGCCGCCAAGCTATTAGGCTCGCTGTTGATGATGAAGTTGATACCACCTTGGCGATACAAGCTCACATTTTTTGAGCGATGGTTAGCTACATGGGTAAAACCCATCATCTCAAAGATCGGCTCCAACACACCTGCCTTAGGTGATGCAAACTCAACAAATTCAAAACCGCAAAGTCCCGCTGGGTTGGGAAATAAATCGCTCATCAAAATATCCACTTGATTATAGTTGCGCATATAGTTACATGCGTAACTATATTTTGCAAGCCGAAAAAAAATTCCTAC
The DNA here is from genome assembly GCA_965366045.1 of uncultured Oceanospirillaceae bacterium. GTDB lineage: Bacteria > Pseudomonadota > Gammaproteobacteria > Pseudomonadales > Balneatricaceae > Njordibacter. The sequence continues at coordinate 4,705 of CBDUDU010000019.1, read as the reverse complement.
CCAACCAACAACCCATGAAAAAGACTTTGTCTATTACCTGAATTTATGTAAAAGTTTGGTTTTTGCTGCGCTTAAGGAAAATAAATTGCTCAACGCTAAACAAATCGACGATTTTAATCAGCAAGGCTATTTGGTTATCGAAGACTTTATAACCATGACTCAACGCCAGGCTTTAATGACTCGCGCCGAGCAGCTCATCAAGGCCTTTGAGCCGCCACGGCAACGCTCCGTGTTCACCACTGACGAACAGGAGCATACCAGCGATGACTACTTTTTGAGCTCAGGTAATCAAATACGTTTTTTCTTTGAAGAAAAGGCTATTGACGAAAATGGTGATTTCACCGTACCCAAGCAACAATCAATCAATAAGATCGGTCATGCTCAACACGCATTAGATCCAGTTTATAAAGAGGTTGTTGCTAAGCTTGATTTTGAAACCTTAGGCCAGCAACTCGGCATGGAACAACCCAAGGCGGTGCAGTCTATGCACATCTTTAAACAGCCAGGTATTGGGGGGGAAGTAGGCCTCCATCAAGATTCCACTTTTCTGTATACGGCACCTAAGAGCTGCATTGGATTTTGGATTGCGCTAGAGAATGCCACAATAGAAAACGGCTGCTTGCAAGCCATACCAGGAGGACACGAGATCTCCTTGAAGCAACGATTTAAGCGCTCTGAAAAAGGTGGCACCGAGTTTGAAATTTTAGACACCAGCCCATGGCCTGAAGATCCTCTGACACTGCTTGCAGTTCCTGCCGGCACGCTCATTATTTTGCATGGTCAATTACCTCACTACAGTGCCGCTAACGCATCTAAACACTCTCGCCAGGCATTTACCCTGCACTTGATAGATGGCGTTTGCGAATACCCCGCTAATAACTGGTTAAAAATTAGCGAAGTCTAAAGAGTCAGCACCCGCAGAGCTAAACCAAGCAAAATGACACCACTAATTTTGTCGATTACGGCGGATTTTTTCTGCAGCTTTTCCAGCACTTTGGAATGGGACAAGGCCACTGCCACAATTACGTACCAAACGGCATCAATCACTGAAGCCGTACCAGTCATAATCAGCTTGTCCGCCAGTATTAGTTCTGCGGAAACAAACTGAGAGAATAGAGCTATAAAGAATAATGCCAATTTTGGGTTAAGTAGTGACACCATGAGGCCATCTCTAGCAGCCTCACTAATTGGAGCGACAATGGTTTCAACGTGCATCGGGCCAGCGCCCTTTGAGCGAAGTGCTTTAATTCCCATCCACATCAAATAGCTTGCACCTGCGTATGTGAGCAACTTGTAGGCCAGAGGCCACTCAACCACCAATACCGCCAAACCCCATACCGTGAGCAAAGCCCACAAAGCCACACCTACAGCATGACTCACCGCTGTGGCAATACCATGAGAACGGCCATTGCTGATCGTATGGCGTAACACCACGGCTAAACTTGGGCCCGGAGACATGGCACCCAAACAACAAATAGCCACCAATGACAGCCAAGTGGCTAATGTCATATATTTATCCTTAATTTAATACAGGCTTAATGATCCGCAATAAGTCTCTTGCCAAGCACCATAGATGGGTCTATAGCGTAGCCTAAGTGATCGTAAAACTCCAACACCTTAAGGTTACTATCTCGCACATAAAGATTAATTTTTGGGCACTCAAGTGCCAACAAAAAGGCTTCACAATAAGCCATCAGCAATCGTCCCAAACCTCGCCCTTGATAGGCTGGGTGTACGGCTAGGTAATATACGCTACCGCGATGGCCGTCATAGCCTAACATCACGCTGGCCACTACCGATTCTTTATCACGCACCACAAACAAGCCACCCACAGGGTCTTTGAGTTTACGCTCGATGTCTATATGGGGATCATTCCAGGGTTTGGTAAGGCCACACTCGTGCCAGAGCAGCACTAAGGCATCTGTGTGCGCTACAACAAAACGTTCTACGGCGTATTCTGGGGTCATGATTGCTTACCCAACCAAGCCAATAGATCGGCAATCACTTGTTGTTTGTTGGGCTCATTAATCATTTCATGACGGCCGTTGGGGTAGAGTTTGTAAGTCACGTCTTGAGCACCCGCTCTTTTTAGAGCCCTTTCCAAAGCCACTACATAACTACCTTGATTGCCCACAGGATCCTTGGCCCCAGAAAACATATAAATGGGTAAGTTAGGATCAATTTTGGCCATAGACCCTGGATCATGCAGGTCCGATAGACCATTTAGCCAATCGAACCAAAATTGATTGTTTATGCCGTGGCCGGCCAAGGGGTCTGCTATATAAGCATCAACCACTGCATTATCAGAACTTATCCAATCTTTAGGCGTGCGTGCGGGCTTAAAGGCGTTATTAAAATAACCAAAGGTTAATCGATCCAATAATTTACTGTAGCCCAAAGGCCCTTGCCGCCATCGTTCAAATACCGTTGGAATAAGGCCTATACGATATAACCAAGGAGGTCTATAACTACTGGAGGAAAGTACTAAACCGCTGAGGTGGGGTTTTAATCGCTTGGCATATCGCTGCACCACATGTGTAGCCACAAAGGTACCCATACTGTGGCCAAAAAGCGTTAACGGCTGTACCCATTGCGCTTGCAAGTGCCCAATGATGGTCGCTTGATCAGCGACAAGCTTATTCCACCCATCGTGGGCAGCAACGTGTCCACGCTGTGAATCAGATACACAAGTTAAGCCGTGGCCACGATAGTCACCGACACTCACGTTGTATCCTGCGGCATTGAGCGCTCTGGCTAGAGCACCGTATCTAGCACCATGCTCACCTACACCGTGCATGATATGCACCCACCCAGTGGCGTCAGTGACCGGCCACAGGTGGACTTGTAAAACAACACCGGTGTCGTCTTCAGATTCAATGCTGACTAATTGATGGTTATCTTGTAACAATTTTCGCGACCCAGTTTTAAAAAACAAGGCCTATTAAAGAGTAATCAAAGGGGGACTGCAACAAGAACCTTACACTCAATCTATTCGCTGGCTGTGAAATCAAACGCAAACAGCTCGCGACTCCAGCAACCGGCACGGGTGAAGTCCAAAGCCAGTAGCTCATCGCCGTAACCAAGCTTGGCTAAGGCGTAGGCATCTAGTTCTTCGGGCAAGTTAACTGCAGATTCTGCCCGACGTTGCTTAAAGCTGGCACTTTGATAACTAAACTCTTGTGCTTCTTGGTCGTACACACAAGCCAAATGCTCACACGGGTGCAAGGCTTGTAGATCGTCCTCTTGGCGACTGCCACACACCGGACAACACAACCCTGCCACAGAGGCATTTTGATAAACCGGCGCATAAGATACGCGACTAGGTGAAAAACTATGGGTTATGTTCATTTAATTGGCGTCCAAGAATTGTTTGTAGCAATGGCGCCATAGTACAAGATTTTGAGTAGCTGCTGGGTGAGCATTATTTACGCTAAGTGAGCGAAACTAATACACGCGACACAATTGCACTCATGTTAAGACAAGACCATAATGGCTACGCACTCAACTGCCATATTCATAAAGGAGGAAATTTATGCGCACACTCAACTCGCTGACACGCTTGACGTGTTTAGCCACCTGCCTAGCAGTGCCCACCACCAGCATGGCCGCTAGCAGCAACGCCCATATTGGCTTAATTAACAATAGTGGTGCCATTTACATCAATAGCACACGCTACACCACCAGTGGCACAGGCACAAAGATAGGCGCAGACATGGCCATCAGCAGCCAACTCGGGCTCATGCTTGGCTACCGCAGCGCCAAAGTGAATTCGTCTACTAGCATCAATTACACCGACATTGGCGTGCGTTATCGCTTAGATGACGCCACCTCCACCTACTTTAGCGCTAATAAAGCCACCGTTACCAATAATAGTGAAACCTTGTTTATGCTTGGCGCTATGCACCACATGAGTTTAGGCGGCGCATCCGACTTAGTCCTTAAGGCCGGCACCAGTACCTCAAACCTACTCGATGATTTAGAGTTCGGGGTGAACTTTAGCTTGCCAGTGATGGATGTATTGATTTTAAACCTAGGCTATAAATCCAGCGTTTCCAGCTTGGACAAAAGCAGCACTACTGCAACCTCTTCGGGTTACAGTGTAAGTATCAGTTCTCGCTTCTAACGCACGGCCCAACTAAAGCAATGCGTCATCAAAAAAGGCCACCACCCGACGGGCATATTCGTCGGGTTTTTTGGTATCAAACTTAGTGTGCCCAAGTTGTGCTTCATACCACAGCTCTTTTTCGCCACAAGCCGCATCAAAAATCCACTGACCGCTGTCTACAGAAACCACAATATCTTTGCCACCTTGCATAATAAACAAAGGGGTATTACAAAGCTTAGCGGCGGCCTTGGTGGCGTCAGCTTGTTCTACATCCATGCCTAGTATGGTCTCAGCCCATATAGAAATCATCGGCGCAAAAGGGAATGCAGGCAAGCCAGTAAAATATTCAACCGACACGTTAATGGTGTCCTGTAATGACGAAAATGGGCTCACTGCCACCACCGCGGCAATCGCCTGATTTTGAGCCGCAAATTCTATGGCCATGGCAGCACCCATGGAATTGCCTAGCAAGCCAACCTTGTCAGCATGAGCGCCTTGTTCGTCGATCAAGTAGTTGTACCAAGTTTGTAGGTCATCCATTTCTCGAACGCCAAAGCTGATTTCATCACCATCGTTCAGGTCATGAGCCCTCACACTACT
>CBDUDU010000018.1:0-34267 GCA_965366045.1 uncultured Oceanospirillaceae bacterium | reverse complement strand
ATTAAACAATCTCGACAAAAAGTATTAGAGTCTTATAGTATTACAAAGGAACTTTAGCATTCATTGCAGTTAACGTCATTGTTACGCATGAGTATGCAGATTAAGGTGGTGCTGGCGTCATTGATGTTGCAGATGTATTTGCTAGAAACTCCATTAACGTAGTTGAATTTTTTATTCCTAGATAACTTCATTTCCCTAATCAGAGAGGATATGAAAATAAAATTTCATTACACTAGGCCAACCTGCCATTAGAGCAACTGTAACTATGCTTGATCAACTCAGTACGCAACTTAAACTCGCTCAGGGAAAAAAACAAGCAATAGTGCTGGTTAGGGTTTTAGCAACTGAAGGTTCTACCTACCGTAAAATAGGTGCGCGTATGTTGATCGATGAGCAAGGTCAGCAGTTTGACTTGATCAGTGGCGGGTGTTTAGAAACTCATTTGGGCCATCACGCCATACAGGTAATACAGCAAGGCCAGCCCAAGGTGATTGAGTATGATTTTGGTGACCCTGACTCTCCTGCATGGCTATTAGGAGTGGGCTGCCGAGGTCGGATTAAGTTATTGTTAGAAAAATTATGCTTGGAAAATAACTACGGTAGCTTGGCCTATTATATCAAGGCTAAGCAGGCGACTTCCCCTAGCTGGTTGATTACTGATCTTGCTACGGGGCAAAGCCAGCTATGCAATCAAGTTCCTGAAACGAATAACAATAATGTAACAGAATATATTAGGCCGGCCCCACGGTTGTTGCTGATAGGTGCAGGGCCAGATACTCCACCACTATTCAACCTCGCCCAACGGCTTGGTTTTTTGGTGCAAGTCATTGACCAGCGAAGCCAGATTCTACAACGCTATAATTTCACACAAAATGTTTCAGCATTAGCAGTGAGTAGCAACAACTTGGATGCTTTCATTAACCAAAATCCACAAGATTATGTATTAGTAAAAACACATAATCAACAACTTGATGCTGATTATTTAAGCCAAGCTAGCCTAACTGAACTCTCCTATGTGGGGTTGCTGGGACCTAAAGACAGAGCTCAGAGGGTGGTAGATCAAATGCTGGCACCTGCTCCAAAAAACTTAGTTGCACCAGCTGGCCTTGATTTGGGTGGTGATGGCGCTCATGCTATTGCCCTCTCTATTGTGGCGCAGATCCAAGCCCAGCATGAAAATATGAGTGCACAAAGTTTAGCAATAAAAGCGCAAGGTATTCACGATTAGCTATTTGATATAGCCTCATTAATTATAGGCCTAGGTGTTGATAATTAACTTAGGCCAGCCTCAAGCCAGATTTGCCAAATGGCAGGTGGCGAGTACGCGGCTGACCAGCAGCGACCAAAGCATTAGCCATCGCAGGGGCTAGTGGAGGAACGCCTACTTCACCAACCCCAGTTGGGGCTTCATTCGATGGCATTAGATGTACTTCAATGAGTGGCGCATTGTTTAAACGCATGATTGGATAGTCATGGAAGTTGCTTTGTTTTACACGCCCTTTCTCAATACTTATTTCACCATGCATAGCCGCAGAAATGGCGAAGTTAATCCCCCCTTCAATTTGCGCTATCGCGCCATTTGGGTTGACTATTTTGCCACAATCCACGGCACAAGTGACTTTATGCACGGTGACTATGTTGTTGTCGACACTTAGTTCCACCACCATCGCAGCATAGGACTCAAAACCATATTCTACTGCGATGCCTTGGAAGTGGCCGGTTTTGGCCTTGCCCCAATTGCCTAACTTAGCAGCTTTATTGAGTACAGCCCTTTCACGCGGTGAAGACGTGAGTAAATTGCGGCGGTACTCATAGCTATCTTGCTGGGCCAACTGTGCGGCTTCATCAATCACACTTTCAGTAAAGAATGCGTTTGAAGAGTGCCCTACAGAGCGCCAAAAGCCAACGGGTATATTGCTTTCAACTAGACTTAAATGTGCATCGGCTTCTATACCTTCTGGCAGGTAGGGGATCTCAGTAGCACCTTGAGCAATTATTGGATCACCAATGAATGCGGTTACCGGGATCCATTTTAGTGCTGAGGGTAGCATGCCAGAGATGACGCGCTCAAATACTGAGCTGCTAGCAAACTGGTTATGCCAAGCTATGGGTTTGAATTGTGCATCTAAACCAACTTGAAAGCGGCTAATGACCATCGGACGGTAGAAATCGTGTTGCATGTCTTCTTCACGACTCCAAATTAATTTAATAGGTTGTTTCATCATCATTGATATCTGCACAGCTTGTGTCACAAAGTCCGTTTCTCCTCGACGTCCGAAGCCTCCACCTAAGAGCTGATTGTGGACGTGAATTTGTTCCGTATCGAGGCCCGTGATATCCGCCGCCGCTTTTGCAGTTGCAGTTTGGCTTTGGGTGGGTAGCCATAAATCTACGCGGTCGTCTTGTACCCAGGCAGTGCAGTTCATTGGCTCCATTGTTGCATGAGCCAACCAAGGAACACTATATTCTACATCTAATACGTAGGGCGTATTAGGCGTGGCTTTGCCCTGTTCGTCGAGTGCGTCGCTGTAGGCTTTGTGTACTTCTTTTGTATTAAAACCTGCAATTGACTTATCGTAATCACTAAAGCTGGCTTGCAAAACGGCGGCGCCTTTTTTAGCTTGCCAGTATTTTTCTGCGACCACTACTAGAGCTCCATCAATGGGAAGTACTCTTTTAACACCGGTGACTTGCAAAGCTGTTGCTTCGTTATAAGTCTTAACTTTTGAGCCAAAAATGGGAGCGTGCACGATCGCAGCGTTAAGCATGTTTGGCACTTGCACATCAATACCGTAGATTGCTTTGCCAGTGATGCGATTATGAGTATCGATTTGCGGCAACGATTTGCCTATTAAGTTGAGTTGATCGTCGGATTTTAAGGGCACATCATCAGGCACCGGCCAGTTAGCTGCATCGGAGGCAAATTGCCCGTAGGGGAAAGCTTTGCCTTGGTAGATGACATGTGAGTCTTGCGTGCTTAAGTTGGCTACAGTGGTGCCTAATTGAGCAGCAGCGGCTTTAATGATAATGCTGCGAGCGCCAGCACCCACTTTGCGCATCGTTAAGTAATAGTCTCTAACGGCCGTTGATCCGCCAGTTAATTGCATTCCCAGTGAGTTGTTGAACTTGCTGTTTAAAGGGGCTTGGCGCATTTCTAATGTATCCCAGTCGGCGTCCAATTCATCAGCTACCAGTTGAGCCAAACTGGTGTTAACTCCTTGGCCCATTTCAGCGCTGGGTACAGTAACAATGATGCGGTTATCTGTGCCGATGAATAGCCAGTTATGCATTTCATCGGTTGGTGGCGTATTACTGTGCAGTAATTCCACTTCTGTATTGATATTGCTACAACCTATTAGTAAACCACTGACGCCAAAGGCTGCACTGTTTTTTAAAAAATGACGACGTGTTAAAAGTGTCGCTTTCATACTAAGCCTCCTTATTGGCGTCATAAGCTAAGTCCAACGCGCGCTCCATGGCTGGACGAATGCGGTTGTACGTGCCACAGCGGCATATGTTATTCATTTGTTGCTTAATCTGTTCGGGGCTCGGGCGCTGGCCTGCGAGTGCTTGGTTGACAATGGCAGTGGCAACCATGATTTGTCCAGACTGACAATACCCACATTGGGGTACATCTAACTCCAGCCAAGCTTGCTGAATTGTATTGAGATGTCCATCAGCGGCAAGAGACTCTATGGTTTCAATTTGTGTTCCGGACATGGCGGTTGCTGGCACACTGCATGAGCGCAATGGTTTGCCATTGACTAGCACCGTGCATGCGCCACATTGACCTATTCCACAACCAAATTTGGTTCCAGTTAAGCCAACTTCTTCCCGTATAGCCCATAACAATGGAGTGTCTGTATCGACTTTTATTTCGACGCCTTTGCCGTTAATGTTAAGTGTTAACATGCCAGCTCTCCTGGTGTTGTATTGTTTGCCAATGGGACTTCGTATCAAGATCCACTTCGGCGTGTGGCCAGATAAAATAATGTATAGGCACACGGTGCTGATTAGCTAGAAGCCAAGGTTTCAAACCACGTTCAGGAGCATTGACCGTGGCCATAATCTTGTGTGGAATGATGACAGGAACGCCCCACGAATTGATATCTTGGTGTTGGTATTGGCTTACTAAAACTTGCGCGGGTTGCTGTTTCCAATACTGGTAAAACTCGAACGCTTGCTCGGTGGTAATAGCGTATTGGTCTACTAAGACCCAGCCAATACTTTTCTGATTGTGAGTTTTTTGGGCTAATATGACGCTAGTGCCCATACCTTTGTGCCAATCTGGGTTGTGCAATATGTTCAGATTGGCGTGGGGTGTTATATCGTCATTTAAATCCACGGCCCCACTGACCACACATACAGGTAATCCGGTGGCTAATAACGTTTGGACTTGGTGTTGAATCAGGCTTTGGCTGCCCAACTGCAACAGTTGCTTTGGTTGGCCAAGACGGGTTGAATTACCGGCCGCCAATATAACCCAAATAAAGTCATCAACAATCATCAAAGTCACCTTGCTTTAGACAGACTGGAAAGCGAAGTATCAAACGCTAACATGCCCCTCTATTATGCATACAAATACATGCACATAAATGCAAATATATGTAAAGACACGCAAAGATGGACAGGTGGCATTAATACCTTGCCTTTACTGCCGGGCATGGAGCTCTAAAAGCAATGAAACTGTTAATAATTAGGCAGTTTTATTCCTTACGGGGCACCGATCGATCTAGTTAACAACGAGGGTTATAGGTAAAGTCTACTAAAATAAGATGCGCCTTAAGCAGATACTTATTAGACCCTTGAGAATATTCTTTTCATTAAAATGAACGTTAGTGAATTTAGGTGGGTACAAGAATTAAGCTGGTTATTCTTCTTTATTTACCGCCCTAGGGACAAGTTTAGCTATTCCCCATAAAATCCCTGCTAAAATAAAGACGCCTATATATTCGGCTACCGGGATGCGGGGTAATACGGTATAAAACATCGGCCCCTGTTTTATCGCTACTAGGGTTACGCCAACGAGATATAACAGGGTGAACCCCCACTTATGGAGTTTGGTAAAGTTTAAACCATGCATTTGAGTGATTATAAAAATGCCTGCAAAACCAAAAAAGAACATACCCCACATGTTGTTGTCACTCTCTAAGGCCACTAGGGTGCCGTGCACAATGACCCACATTTCTAAAAAAAGCGTCCACTTACGATTAACATGAAACTGTGTAAAAAATAGCGACCCTTGGAGTAGGAGAACAAAGATGTAGGAGAAACCCATTAGATGTCCGAAGGTGGCTTCCGTAGGGTGGTACCAAAAGGTATAGATGATGGCCCAAGAAAAATAATACCCGTGGTATTTTTTGGCAGCGTATATTAACTTTTTTGAAAATGGCACTTTCTTACCAAAGAATAAGCCCCGTCTGGGGGTTTCCATAAGCAAGACCCAAATGAGCATAACCACCACAGATACCTGTGCACTCCAAATAGACACATGCTGGGCTAGTCCATCGTACCAAAGTTGAGTTTGGATAATGTGCAGCACGCAAAAGAAACCGTTGAGGCCTAAGGCATACCAGTTAAAATTATGTAATTTGTGCCCATATGTGGGTTTGGCACGCTGGGCGTAGAAGATAAGGCCCCACATGGTGATTTGGTGGAGCCCATAAAAAAACCAGGCGCTAAACACACCCATGGCAGTCCGTTCAGGTAGTTGCCAAAAATACCAAGAGGCTCCTTGGTCTTCTAGGAAAACAATATCCTTTAATAAAGGTGCAGCCATCCAAATAGTAAAGGTAAGGACTAATGTAGCACCAATACCCCATAAGGCTGCATTAGTGTCTTGTCTGAGTGCTTTCTGATTCATATAATGATTGTTGCCAATAGCACAAGGTGTAGCTTGAAATGACTATAATAGGTTCTGTCCGACATTTCAACGCTATCGTGGCTATAGGCTTCTGCGCCGTTTGTGCGTTTTCTTTCTGGGCACAAGAGTCCCATGGAAACGTCCTTTTAGGTGAAATTCAAGTGCCATTAGTACAAATCCGACACTTGGGTCAAGGTGAGCTTGTAGTAGTGTTGTTTGAACAACTGGACCGAATCAAATTAGAAATGGACAAAGCTTTTCGAGTAAAAAAGCTCGCTGCCACATCCCAGGACTTGGTGGTCGTTTTCAGCAATGTCCCCTATGGGAAATATGCAGTTGGCGTTTTTCACGACCTAAACAAGAATGGCAAACTTGATGCTAACTTTTTTGGTTTTCCGAAAGAGGACATCGCAGTGTCTAATAATGCTAAAGGTGGCCCGTTTGGTGGCCCACTTTGGCAGCAAGCGAAAATTCAGTTGGCGCAATCGGCCATGGTGTTATCGACCCTTAAGTTGTATCCCTTTGGCCCTAAAACCACCGAATAACCATCGAATAGAAAATTTAGCCATGTGTACTTCTGCACATGCCAGTGGTAGGTCAAGTGTTCATATTAAGATGCATCTGACAGAAATAATACGTTCGGCGTATCACTATATATGCTCGTAGGATATTTCACCCAACACTCCTTATGGTTACACCCATAATTGATCAACTTGGTCCCAACACCACTACACCACAACAAACCCATGAAATAGCTTGGCCGAACACTCCGTAATGCGCCAAAAGGAATTGTCTTCACCTGTCGTTTCGCTAGTTACAACTAGCGTATCACCGGTGGATAAATGGCATTGCTTGGCATTTAGTGCATCCTCAAGGCTCAGTTCACCTTTGATAACGTAGATAAAACTGTAGCGTTTGTTAGCCACATTTTGTACGTGCAATGGCACGTTAAGCAGCTCATCCAATGGCATATTATTGGCTTCTACCTGCACTACGCGATCACTCACTTGAACCTGTGGCCGATGGATCAGATTTATGGCGAAGGCGGTCTGGGTAAGTAGTTTACATGTGAGCTGGCTTTCCCCAAAAAAGTCGAACGCCGTGCCGCTTTGATCAACAATTGTCTGGTTATTGTTTGTATCCAATTCGAACTCACACCTACCGTCTAACGTGCGGTGATGACGTATGTAACCTGGATACAGCGTGAAGTCGGATTGCGGGACCTCAATGGTTGCCGTAGAAAACCTAAACAGGTAATTTTGATCATTGCTTGTTTTTGGAAAACGGTAAACCTCACTCATTTGACCGGCACCGTTACCCCAAGGCTGGGTTACAGACTCGGTATATTTGACGATACTAACTTGCATACCAGTGTCCTCTGCATGGCGTTCAATAGAGTTATTCAGTAGGCGTAGGCTGATCCGTCTTACCTGCCTTAACACGGTCTAAGGTACCTTGCCGTTGCTGAGCATTCACTGCGTCAGGCATTTCGGCTGCCAATTGTTTAATACGTAGCCGTTCTGTTTGGGGGGTGAGTCGCCCTGCATCCTGCAATCCCTGATAGCGCGGCCACGCCGCGTATTTTTTAGTCAATTGGTGCGGTTGATAGGTGCTCATATGGTCGGGGGTGATATCTCGATCGAAGACTAAGGCGCCAGCCGCAGCTGCCTCGGCTAACAGCTGTGCGCCTGCGGTTGTTCGTGCTATCGCTGCGTTAGTGCCTAAGTCTGTATCAGTGTCTTCACGTTTGGGAGAGCCTAGAATCCATGTATCGGCGACTGCAATGTCGGACGCTTCACCAATACCGTCGGGGCAGACTTTGCAACGAAAAGGCATGTCCCACATACTTTCATCTTCTCCCCAAAAATCCAAATAATGGGCATCGACTACCTTTGCTGCAGTGGTAATACGGGTTGGACCCGGGCAGCCATGACCACGATATCGTAAGTCCGTTACTTGATCTGGCTCCACGCCCATGCGCCGATAAAAAGCCTTGATGGAATCGGGCGGCATATAGCCACCACACACCGGGGTCAGCCAAAATTTAACCAGGTCATTCACCCGTTTATCTTCTTGCGCGTAGTTACGCAAGCCCGCTAAGTCACAAGGTTTACCGATAAAAGCAAATTTTTGGTTACGATCGAGCACTTTATCTATCGCGATTAACGGTGCCGTGGGGCCATAACGCGAACCCGAACCTTGTAGCACTTGCTCAGTAGTCGTGCTGATATGCATTTCACCAAAACTCGGTTCGGTAGCATGCGCTTTGGCATGTAATATAAAATCGACTTGCTTGGTGGTTAGCAAGTAACACGCAAGTGCGGTTAACACGCCAGCGGTGGCGCCGACATGACGTTGGTGGTCATCGCCAGCCCAAGTGTGCACCATGCGCTGCCATGGGCCCCATACATTATCTAACTTGGTGTCTGTAGCGATGAGGTTGTCTGGCAAACCTACGGGGTGAACCCCCGGGCACACGCGATCTACCAAATCTGCCGTAGCATGGTCTATGGCGTCGCTAACTATCGGCACCAAATACCCCGAACTACCTTTTTTAACCTGTATTAAGTGAGCTCCAGCGGCCGCCTGACACAGGCCGCAGCCGGTGCATAAGCCATGCTCTACAATTTGTTCAACCCGTTGCTTAGCAGTCAATTTCATAAATACCCTTGGTGTTGGCAGCAATGTATTGGCGCATTATTTCATAATATTGATGATCTTACTCTAAGCTAATTTTATCGGATATTTATGCCGGATGGCAGCATCTATTGCTGGCGTTAGATAACTGGGCTGGTGTTGCAATAGCTGCTCCACCTTAGTTTTGGCCCGCGCCCAATGGTCCATGCTACCGCTCTCTTGCCAGACGATAGGCTCGTCTCGGTCGGCCAATTTTGGATAATAGTAATCTCGTTCCATCGACACCATGGTTTGCGGCGCATCTATAAAGTGTCCAGAACCAGCAATAGCGGCCTTAATGGATTCAAAACCCAAATCCTCTTCCGTAACTTCGATACCGCGTATGGCACGGTGTACGTGAGATAACATCTCATCATCCATCACAAAGGCTTCAAAAGAAGCTCCTAAAAGGCTCGCCATCATGCCAGACGATTCGTACACCATGTTGCCCCCAGCCAACCCACAAGCTAAGGCGGTAATGGCTTTTTCCATACCCATTTGAGCGTCGGGTGCTTTGGCGTCGCTCATGCTTGAGCCACAACCAGACGGCAATCCTAAGCTATTAGAAAGTTGCGCCGAAGCGGCATTGAGCAAGGCCATCTCTCCCCCGCCCCCCCGAAAAGCGCCAGTGCGTAGATCAATTACTAACGGCCAGTTAGAAAAGATCATTGGATAACCCGGCTCAAAAACATTGATCATGATGAGCGCTGCTAGAGTTTCTGCCAAGGTAATAGCCAGAGTGCCTGCTAATGGCGCAGGCGAGGTGGCACCAGTCATGGCGGCTACAATATTGCTAATGGGCACACCGCGCTTCATACACGCCAAAGCTACCATTACCGCATCTTCACCGTATTTTAGAGGTGAAATGACTGGGCTGATATGGGCCTTACAAAATGGACGTTTAGCAAATTCGCCTTCACCCCCCAGGGCCATGTCGAACATATCGACGATGGGATCCACATGTTCTGGCAAGGTAAAGCTAGTGGCAACGGGTTTGGTGGTGCCACGCAGTAATGCGTACACCGTATTCACGTCTAACTCGTATAAATCGGGCACATCGGTGGCCACACAACAACGGGTAAACCAAGCCACGTTAGGCAACTGATCCACCAACCGAGTAAAGTCATATAAATCGTCTAGGGTGGACGGGCGATACTGGCCATTGTTCAAATCCAGAGTTTGTACGGCGGCACCACCGGTACCAAAATAAACCCTGTCTCCACCCACTTGAATATCATGCTTGGGGTCGCGGCCATAAAAGGTGAACTCCTTACAGGCCCCTGCAATAATGGTTTCTACCATGGACGATGGGTAACATAAACGCCCCAGTTCATTCACTTTAGCGCCCTGAGCCAATGCTTGCTTTAGGAGCACAGGAGGGACGTCGGCCATGCCTATTTCATCTAAGATGCGTAACGACTCAGTGTAAATGCGTTGCACTTGAGCCGGCGTTAGCGGCTGATATTGCCCACCCGACTGCCCTGGTGCACAAGGGTTTGTTGCGGGGGGTTTAGCTCTCTGCGCATGTTTAGCGGCGCGGGCTGAAGGTCGTCTAGCCATGGTTCACTCCTAGCTCTAACTACGAGGTTTGAGGTTAGCTGGGTCATACAGGCATGGCTCCACTACCATTGCGTCACAGGTTTGACCAATGATGGATACCTTAAAGTGGCCCCCAATGATCGCCACAGCTGCATCTACATAGGCATAAGCCAAGTTTTTAGCCACACGGTGGCCATAGCCGCCAGAAGTAACAACACCCACCTGTTGGCCATGATGAATAACCGGGTCGCCACCATGGGCGGCGGCAAAGTCGCAGCTCACCTCTAATGTAACCAAGCGCTGGCGTGGGCCTGACTCTAGATCGGCTAGCAACGCTTGTTTGCCAATAAAATCTGGCTTATCCAGTTTCACAAAGCGATCCAAACCCGCTTCTATAGGGTTAAATTCATCAATGATTTCCGCTTTCCAATGTAGGTAACCTTTCTCCAAGCGCATGGATACGGTGGCATAAAGGCCAAACTTACTCAAGTGGAAGGTTTGCCCTGCGCTTTGTAATAGCTGCCACACTAGGTACAACTGCGCATTAGGAATGTGTAGTTCGTAGGCTAACTCGCCCGAAAAACTCACACTCATGGCGTTAACTTGCGCGTAACCAAGGCTGATCGAGCGCACTTGCATCCAACCAAATGCAGCGGCACTACAATCATCTCGGGGGCATAACGACTGTAACAAGTCTCGTGACTTAGGCCCTGCTAACACCAGTATAGTATGGCTATCGGCCATTTCCGTTAAGGTTACAGTGGCCGGCATACTGGTATTTAAGTAATCGCGGTCATGCCATTCTGCCGCGGCTGCAGAGCCATACCAAAAATGGTCTTCTCCTAGCTTAGCTAAGGTTGCTTCGCACAACATTCGGCCTGCATGGTTGAGCAAATAACACAATCGAACCTGCCCAACCTTTTTAGGTATAGAGCCACACACTAACTGGTCAAGCCACTGTTCTACACCTGCGCCTTTGAGCTCATAACGGTTAAAGCCCGAGACCTCCATCACGCCAACGTTGGCTTGAAGGGCCGCAATTTCTTGCGCCACCACCGCGTGGGATTCGTTAAAGCGGTAACCGGCAGTTTCCACAAAGTCCGGCGTAGGTTTAAACATCAATACCCGCTCCCAGCCATTCACCGTACCCCAAATGGCATCCAGTTGATTCAATACTGGATACAAAGGCGTGGTGCGGGCTAACCGAGCGGCTGGGCGTTGCTCGTGAGGCAAATGGTAGTGAAACTCATTTTGATAATCCTCAATGGCCTTTAGGCAAGTGTGTTCGGTATTGGCATACTGGCTAAAACGACGCGGGTCGGTGTACCAAGAATCCCACTCCGACTGACCATTAACAATGATTTCGGCCAAGATTTTGCCATGGCCGCCACTTTCGCCAATACCGGCCCTGAGCCCGATAGCACAATAGGCGTTTTCAATGCCAGGGATAGGGCCAATCAGAGGCGCACCGTCAATGGTATAGGTAATAGGGCCATTGATGATCGAATGGATGCCCACGGTTTGTAGGGCTGGCAAACATTCAAATATGCCTTCCATATTGTCTAAACATCGGTCTAGATCATCGGGGCACAAGGCTTTGGTAAAGTCGGGGCTAATGCCGTCCATACCAAAGGTTTTGCAACCTTGTTCGTATACGCCGACCAACAAGCCATGCTTTTCTTGGCGGCTATAAAAGTCATCCCTCGGGTCTCGTATAATGGGCACTCTAAAATCTAATGCCTCTAACTCTGGCATAGATTCAGTTAGAAAATACATGTGTTCCATGGAGGTCACTGGGTGCTCAACCCCCAGCATATTGCCCACCTCATTAACCCGGTAACCCGTGGCATTAACTACTTTTTCGCAGGTAATGTCGCCTTTAAGGGTATGTACAATAAACTCGCCGTTAGCTTTGCGGGTGATGTTTTCGACAGGATTAAAGCGATACACCTTGGCACCAGCTTCGCGGGCTTTACGCACCATAGCAAAGGTAATACCAGCGGGGTCTATGTCACCATCTAGCGGATCCCACCAAGCACCCAGCAATCCTTCTGGGTTTATTAGCGGATGGCGTCTAGCCACTTCGGCTGGGTCAATAAATTCCATGTCGGCACCCATGCCATTAGCCATGCCCACCATGTGCTGGTAGGTATCAACTTGAGCGGCTGTGTTCGCAAGGCGCATGCCTCCAGTAATATGGTAGGCAAACGGAAAGTCCACATCATCTGCTAACTTTTTATACAGTTGAATACTATGGCGTTTAAGGGCAATAGCAGTTTGATTAGCACCAAATTGGGTCACTTGTGCTGCAGCATGCCAGGTGGAGCCAGAAGTAAGTTCATCCCGTTCAACTAACGCAATATCGGTCCAGCCGTGATCTATAGCCAAATGATAAAATACTGATGCACCGGCAATACCACCACCAATCACCACCACACGCGCGTGAGCATCTACCCCTTCACTCATACTTCAACCCCAAAAAATAGCCTGACTACATCAGTACTTTGCTTAAATATAACCCCAATTTACTCACCCAAAAGGCATCAGACAAGCAAAAACTATTGCATTATGGTTCAAATATATTCAACAATAGGCTAATGAAACATTCCCTCCCTCCTCTGGATTCGTTAAAGGCTTTTGAAGCCGCAGCAAGACACTTAAGCATTACCTTAGCAGCCGATGAACTGTGCCTCACTAAAGGTGCAGTCAGCTACCAAATTAAACGCTTAGAGCAACACCTTGGGCACCCATTATTTAAACGAACAACGCGCCAGATTTTACTTACCGATGCTGGTCAAATGTTTTACCAAACCACCCAAAAAGTATTTGCAGACTTGTCCAACCAGATACGCCTACTAAACCAGCAGCATCAACAAAACTTGATCATTGCGGTGACTAGCTATGTTGCGTTGCGCTGGCTTTCCCCAAAATTGGCCAGTTTTTGTGCGCAGCACCCCAGCATTTATGTGATCATTCAGCACGCCATTAATCAGCCCCATTTTAGCAACCAAGGGGTGGATATTAGTATTCGTTGGCAAGAGTGTGGGGGCAGCTTAAGCAATGACACTGGCATCCATTTGCCTATGCCAATGTTTGCTGTGGCCAGCCCAAGCTTAATCCAACGATACAAATTGTTGCCGGGGGGTTTGGATGCGCCAGCAAATCTTGGCCAAGCACCCTGCCTCAGCATCCCTTTGCTATGTGAAGAGAGGGACTTAGACTTATGGCAACTCTGGTGCCAAGGACAGCCCTTAGCCAACCCCCACCACATGATCGAAGATGCCAATGTGCGGGTACAAGCCGCCATTGATGGCCAAGGTATTATGCTGGCAGATGCCTTAATGCAAACCGAGATTAACGATAACAGCCTAATCTCCGTGAGCACTCACCAGTTGCAAGGATATGGTTATGTTATTACCCCCCACTCGAGTCATCCACAAGTGCAGTTGTTAATGCAGTGGTTACAAACTTATGCAGACTCATTTTAACTAGTGCCGCATTGATGAGCTGGTGGGGGTTTATATTTACTCTACTGGCTGTTGCGCTCGCACAACAACGGTGCAAAAAGAAGATATATTAAGCTAAATTGCGCCGTAACCATTCAAAAAACCCATGATCCCTAGCTATAAACTCGCTACTTAGTGGTTTGTTGTAATTTGGCACAGAATCTGCATGTAGCTCCTCTTTAGCATCTAAACCAAGGACACATGTGAGACCAAACAGTAAAACGGTGATGCTTGTACTAGACCAACACACTCCCGGCACGTCACTTATACCAGCCATTGAGTCCTGTGGGTATCAGTGCGAAAGCACACTGTGGAGCCAACTGAAAAGCACCACCGCGCACTTGCCCAACATGTTAATTATAGCTCAGCTAGAGATGTCTTTGCAGCAGATGGAATACATTATCCACCATATTGATTCAGCCAACCATGCTATCTTGATCATGCTTAAACAAGCCAATGACGCCACTATCAAAAGCCTGATCGAAGCTGAAGCTTCACTACTCCATATTGGCCCTTTGCCCCATGAGCGCATGCCAACGTTACTCAAGGTAGCCATGGCTCGGCATAAGTCAAGATTGCATCAAAAACGGCAGGTAAAGAAGCTACAGATACAGCTACAAGACTTGAAACTAGTCAACCGCGCCAAAGGCAGGCTCATGCAACAACAAGGTATAAGTGAAACTCGAGCTCATGCCACAATGCAAAAATTAGCTATGGTTCGCGGCCAGACCCTGGGCGAACTGGCGCAAGCTATCTTAACAAGTTAAACCTAGCTATTGAGCCTTTGGCTCAGTAACACTATTTTTTAAAGCAAAGGCGCCTTAACACTCCCTGGAGTGTTAAAGCGCCTTTTTTTGTGAGTCATAACCGAGGTAGTTTAAATGGCAACAGCGACACTCAACTTATTCTCTTTCCAAGGTAAACTAAAAATCTTACACATGAGCTGGATGGCCTTTTTTCTCTCTTTTGTAGTGTGGTTCAATCATGCGCCGCTAATGGGCATGATCAGCGCGTCGTTAAGTTTAACCAAATCCCAAATCAGCACCTTACTAGTGCTTAACGTGGCCCTCACCATACCTGCACGCATTGTAATTGGCATGCTTACCGACCGTTACGGCCCTCGCATCACGTACAGCGCCTTGCTTGCCGCCGTAAGCCTGCCCTGCTTTGTATTTGCCTGGGGCGATGACTTCACCACCTTGGCCTGGTCGCGGTTGGCGTTAGGTTTTGTAGGCGCTGGCTTTGTGGTGGGCATACGCATGGTTAGCGAATGGTTTCCAGCTCATGAACTAGGTATCGCAGAGGGCATCTACGGTGGCTGGGGTAATTTCGGTTCTGCCGCTGCCGCCATGAGCTTACCCGCCTTAGCTATGTGGCTGGGCGGTGACAATGGCTGGCGCTGGGCCATTACTATCACAGGACTCTTAAGCCTAGGGTTTAGTGCCTTATGGTGGGCTCAGGTATCCGACACACCAAAGGGAGGCACCTATTTTAAAGCCCGCAATCTAGGTGGCTTAGAAGTATCAACCCGCGGCGATTTTTACCTCTTATTGGTTATGAAAATACCCTTGTATATGGCTCTATTAATGCTCACTTGGAAGCTATCTACACTTGCTGTAAACCTATTATCTCCCTCGAGCGCAGTGGTCACATACGTCATATTGCTGGCCATTTTAGGGTACGACATTTGGTCTACATACAGAGCCAATCATCGACTGTTTAGCAACCAAATAGAAGCTCATGATCACTATGAATTCAAACAAGTAGCAGTACTGAACGTACTCTACTTCGCCACCTTTGGTTCGGAGTTAGCAGTGGTGTCTATGCTCCCTATGTTTTTTGCCGAAACATTCTCCTTGGACCTGGTTTTAGCTGGTTTAGTAGCTTCGACCTATGCTTTCATGAACCTTATGTCTCGGCCAGGTGGAGGTTGGCTAAGTGATCGATATGGCCGTAAAAAAATGCTTTTGCTACTCACTGTAGGCTTGGCTATAGGCTACGCGATCATGTCGACAATCAATTCACAATGGCCTCTATACTTGGCGGTTATTACCACTATGCTATGTTCCTTTTTTGTACAAGCTGGAGAGGGCGCAGTATTTTCCATTGTGCCACTCATCAAACGTAGACTAACAGGGCAGATCGCAGGCTTAACTGGCGCTTATGGTAATGTAGGGGCTGTTTTTTACCTCACTATGCTCACCAGCTTAACCTACGCTGATTTTTTTATGTTAATGAGCGGTACAGCTGTTCTGGGGTTAGTCACTCTATCTCTTTTACGCGAACCTAAAGGACATATGATGGAAACAGCAGAAGATGGCAGCGTGGTGATGATAAAAATTAGTTAATAGGTGGGAACTGTGTCACAGCAACTAAGAATAAGTATTGGCAGTTACAGTCATCGAGGCAAAAAGCCGACGAATCAGGATGCCTTTGCCGTTCGAGGCGACAACCTCAACTCGGTTGGCCACAAAGGCATGGTGGCCGTAGTTGCAGACGGCGTCAGCCACTGTAAAGATGGCCAACTGGCGAGTCAGGCCTGCGTTACGGGATTCATGCAAGATTACTTCAATACGCCTAAAACATGGCGCACTGAGCAATCTGTAAGCCAAGTATTGACAGGCCTGAACCGGTGGTTATATCGCCCAGATCAAACCGATCAACGGATAGAACAACAACGTTTAACCACTTTTACCGCAGCCATTATACAAGATACCCAACTACATATATTTCATGTTGGAGACAGCCGCGCATACCTGTACCGCGACGGCCACCTTCAACAACTAACCAATGATCATTGTACCTGGGTGGGCAGTAACCAGGTATTGAATCGCGCCATGGGTGCAGGCCCCAATGTTCAGATTGATTTTTCAAGCCATCAATTACGTCAAGGTGATGGCATTTTACTGACTACTGACGGCGTACATCAATCAGTCACTCCTGCGCAATTGTCTTATTATAACGCGGCGCTATCAGAAGTTGACTTAGATGTCCGCGCACAACAATTAGTTGAGTGGTCTGCCGAACAAGGCAGTGAAGATAACATGACCGCCGTTCTGTTACGCCTAGATGAGTTACCACCGGTTAGCATAGATGATCAATTACAGGATCCTGCTCAGTTACCCATACCTCCGGCATTAACTCCGGGCCAGAGCCTCGATGGATTCAAAGTGTTAGATGTCATCTCGGCTACGCCACGCAGCATGCTATATCATGTGCGGTGCCTGCATTCTGGTCGTAAGTTAGTACTAAAGGCCCCTTCAGTAGCGTTACGCGATGACTCTGTGGCGATGTCTTCCTTTGTTCGAGAAGCCTGGGTGGCCACCAACGTTAAGCACTCGCAATTAATGCATGGCCATGAGAGACCAAAGACTCCTAGCGCAAATTATATGTTATTGGAGTATGTCCCAGGCGTAAGCCTTCGCCAATGGATCTACGACCACCCCGAAGCCAACTTGGACAGTGTGCGAGATATTATAAAGCAGCTTATCAGTGCAGTACGCTCACTACACCGTTTAGGCGTGCAGCACAGGGATTTAAGGCCAGAAAACATCATTATTCAGGCCGACCAAAAACTAGTCATCATTGACTATGGCAGTGTCGCCGTTGCTGGGTTAACTACCCCTACAGAAGAACGTGTCGGCGCTTTAGAGTATGCCGCACCCGAGCTCATATTAGGTGGCCCATGCCAACAACCAGACCACTACGCCATTATTGTCATTGCCTATGAACTGCTCACCGGACATACTCCCTTTGCTCAAACACCCACTCATTGGCAGCGTTATCGTCGCTTAAGTGAATTTCGCTACCGGCCGATTTATGCATCACGAAGTGATCTGCCACACTGGCTCAACGCCTGTTTTGACAAAGCTCTTAGCCCAGACCCAAGACACCGCTATCCAGCTTTGTCCGAATTTTGGCAAGATTTCACCACCCCATCCAATCAACTAATGCGAGCAGACGAGGTTCCCTTAGCTAAGCGTTACCCCGTGGCTATTTGGCAAAGCCTATGCCTTTTACTAGCGCTAGCGCTACTGGTGCAAAACATATATTGGTCGTTATAGGTGCACGCTTTTGGTGCGCTGACTCTCTATAAAGCATTAATAGACCTCAGGCCCCTCAGACAAGTCCTTTGGTACCAATGGATGCAATAAATTATCTCCGGCTACAGACAGTTGGCCCGAATAATGCATTAACCCGTACGTAGGCCAGTGTTTTTGTTAGCACTGTACCCAGTTAGTAAAGAGATTACTGCTGACGCCTCATCATCGCATTATATTATTATCGACAAAGACGTCTACCACCTGCCAAGGTTGTCAGTAGACGCGTGCAGAATGGGTAGGCATTGGAGCAAGACAATGTTATTAACCCGCTTGGCCATCGTTGGCAACGGCATGGTTGGCCACTGCCTCATTCAGTCGCTGGCAGATCAAGGCATAATCGACCAGTACACCATTACGCTATTTTGCGAGGAGCCCAAACTTGCCTATGATCGGGTAAATTTAACTAAATACCTCAGTGGTAGCAACGCAGAAGATTTGTCCTTGGGCAATATAACCGACTATGAGTCCTGGGGCTTAGACGTCAAACTTGGTGTCGCAGTAGAAAAAATTGACTTGCAGTCACACTGTGTATCGGGCAGTGATGGCAGCCATACCCAGTACGACAAACTAATACTAGCCACAGGCTCCTACCCCTTTGTGCCTCCTGTACCAGGGCACGACTTAGATCCTTGTTTTGTGTATCGCACTCTAGCCGATTTAGACGCCATAGAAGCGGCCGCAAAAACAGCTAAAACAGGAGTTGTTGTAGGTGGAGGCTTGTTGGGCTTGGAGGCGGCAAAGGCGCTCGTTGATCTTGGTTTAACCACCCATGTAGTGGAATTCTCTGATCGCCTAATGATGCAACAACTCGACGCTGAAGGTGGTGCTCTACTGAGGCAAAAAATAACCGCTCTCGGGGTACAGATCCACACCAGCAAAAACACCCAGAGCATCGACTTACAGATCGATGGCAGTTTAAGCATGGCCTTTGCTGATGGCAGCCAGCTAGTTACAGACCTACTGGTATTCTCTGCAGGCATTCGCCCCAGAGACCAGCTCGCACGCGACGCCGGCCTTGAACTTGGTGAGCGAGGTGGTATCACCATTGATGACAATTGCCTAACCTCTGATCCCGACGTATACGCCATTGGTGAATGTGCGCTTTGGCAGGGCCGTATTTTTGGCTTAGTAGCTCCGGGTTACCAAATGGCGAAGGTAGTGATCAGCCACTTACAAAATTCAGAACAAGCGTTTACCGGCGCCGACATGAGCACCAAATTAAAACTTATGGGCGTTGATGTAGCCAGCATTGGCGATGCCCAAGGCACCTCCGTTGGAGCTAAAAGTTATCGTCTGACCGACGAGCGTAACGGCACTTACCAAAAACTAGTGGTTAATAGCGACGGTGATAAGCTGCTCGGCGCTATATTAGTCGGCGACGCTAGCCTGTACGGAGAATTATTACAATACTGCCTCAATGGTCTAGCGCTGCCGGAGCATCCTGAGATGCTGTTATTGCCCAGCACCAGTGAGGCCAGCCCAAAACCTGAGCTGCCTGATAGCGCCACCATATGTTCTTGCCACAATGTAACCAAGGGCGATTTGTGTAACACCGTACAGGCTGGTCATAGTAACCTAGCAGACGTGAAAGCAAAGACCAAAGCCGGAACAGGTTGTGGTGGGTGCGGGCCTATGGTTGCAGACATAGTACAAACGGCTGTCTTATCCCATGGAGGAGAAGTAAATCACGATTTGTGCGGCCACTTTTCCTATAGTCGACAAGCACTGTATGACCTCGTACGCATTAAACAATTAAAAACTTTTGGCCAGGTGCTAGCCCAATACGGCAGCGGTATCGGCTGTGAAATTTGCAAGCCTGCAGTCGCGTCTATATTGGCGTCCTGTTGGAACCAGTATGTGCTAGCTGGTGAACACTTGGCACAACAAGACAGTAATGATCGATTTTTAGCCAACATTCAGAAAAACGGTACATATTCCGTCGTGCCCAGGGTGGCCGCAGGTGAAATCAAGCCTGCGCAGCTGATTGTGCTGGGCGAAGTAGCGCAAGAATTTGACCTCTATTGCAAAATTACTGGCGGCCAGCGTATCGATTTATTGGGCGCACAACAAGAGCAGCTGCCAGACATTTGGCAGCGTTTGATCGAAGCTGGCTTTGAAACGGGTCAGGCCTATGGTAAGTCTGTACGCACGGTTAAATCTTGCGTTGGAGACAACTGGTGTCGATACGGCACTGGCGATAGCATGGGCTTAGCCATTGCATTGGAAAATCGCTATAAGGGGCTCCGATCTCCCCATAAACTCAAATTTGCCGTATCTGGCTGTATACGCGAATGTGCCGAAGCTCGAAGCAAGGACATTGGTGTCATAGCTACGGACAAAGGCTGGAACCTTTATGTCTGTGGTAACGGTGGCATTCAGCCCCGCCACGCCGATCTATTTGCAACCGACTTAACTTCTGAAACCTTAATTAAGTATGTTGACCGGCTACTCATGTTTTATATCAAGACGGCCGATCGATTACAGCGCACATCCACGTGGCTAGGCCAGTTAGATGGCGGACTAGACTACCTAAAACAAGTAGTTATTGAAGACTATTTAAAGCTTTCAGGCGAGTTTGAAGAGCAAATGCAAAGCTTAGTTAATAGCTACAAGTGCGAATGGAAGGCCACGTTGGAAGACCCTGAAGCCAGCGCTAGATTTAAACCTTTTGTTAACAGTGATGCCAAGGATGAGAGTATTCAGATGCACTTAGTTCGAGGCCAAACCAGCCCCGTGCCCAATAGCGGTCGAGGCGACCTTATCAACCTAACACAAGTTTTATAAGGAGATTAGACATGAATCAGTCAACCTGGTTATCCGTGTGCACTACCGATGATTTATTGGCGGGGGGAGGCGTTTGCGTGCTCATAGGCAAACAGCAAGTCGCCCTCTTCCTAGAGCCCTCCAAGGCACAGGTGTTTGCGGTTAGTAATCTTGACCCGATGCTACATGTAGAATCAGTTTCGAGAGGACTTATGGGAGGCATAGACGGTCAAACCTACGTCGCCACGCCATTACTTAAGCATCGATACGAGCTAGCAACAGGCCGTTCATTGGACGGTGGTGATCAGCATCTAAAGTGCTGGCCAGCGCGTATTTTAGGCCAAACCGTTGAGGTGCTCTCTGCTCCAGTATGTACTACCGAGGCCCACCATGGATGATCTCGCCAGTGTGGTTGATATCAACAGCACCTGTGCGTACTGTGGTGTAGGTTGTGGTATCACTAGTAAACACGACATCAATTCTGGCGAACTGATCAGTGTAGGCGGTGATGTAAAGCACCCTGCCAACCGTGGCCGCCTATGCCTTAAAGGCGCTACTCTCGGTGCCACACTTAACGCGAGCGAGCGCTTAAAACAACCTTTACTGCATGGCCAAGAAGTGAACTGGGATCACGCTATGGAGCATGTAGCAACGCAGTTCCAACGCATCATTAGCGAGCATGGGCCGCAATCCGTAGCATTCTATCTTTCTGGTCAACTTTTGACAGAAGATTATTACGTCGCCAACAAACTCATGAAAGGCTTTATCGGCAGCTCCAACGTAGATACCAACTCACGCCTATGTATGTCCTCGGCGGTCACGGGGCATCAACGTGCTTTTGGTGAAGACATAGTACCGGGTTGTTATGACGACTTGGAACAAGCCGATTTGGTGTTATTGGTGGGCTCCAACATGGCTTGGACGCACCCGATCCTGCACCAGCGACTACTCAAAGCCAAAGAGACCAACCCCAACCTAAGGATAGTGGTTCTGGACCCACGTAGTACCGCCACAGCTCAACTGGCCGATGTGCATTTGCCCTTGGCCCCAGATAGTGACACCTCTTTCTTCGTCGGCTTGCTGGCCCACTTAGCCCGCCACAAGGGTTTGGACTTGAGCTTTATTGCCGACCATTGCCAAGGCTTTGACGCCACCCTTATGCTGGCCCATAAAACCAGCCCAGACGTTGAAAGCGTTGCCAAAGCTTGTAACTTGCCAACCGAGCAGGTGGCTCAAGTGTTTAATTGGTTTTGCCAGACGCCAAAGGTGGTGAGCGTATTTTCTCAAGGGGTTAACCAGTCAACTAGTGGTAGCGACAAGGTAAGCGCCATTATTAACTGCCATTTAGCCAGCGGAAAAATTGGTAAGCCTGGCGCCACGCCGTTTTCCATTACGGGTCAACCTAATGCCATGGGCGGCCGAGAAGTAGGCGGGTTAGCAACCCAATTAGCGGCCCATATGGCCTATGACAAGCCCGACGACATAGACCTAGTAAGGCGTTTTTGGCAGGCGCCAAGTTTAGTCACAGGCGTAGGTCTCAAAGCAGTCGACTTGTTTTCAGCCATGGGCGATGGCCGCATAAAAGCCGTTTGGATTATGGCCACCAATCCAGTATTCAGCCTACCAGACAGCCAGCAAGTCGTGAACGCGTTAAAAAAATGCGAACTGGTAGTGGTGTCTGACTGTGTCGCTAATACCGACACGACTACCTATGCCCACGTTCAATTTCCAGCTTCTGGTTGGGGTGAAAAAGATGGTACGGTTACCAATTCTGAACGCATGATCAGCCGCCAACGCAGCATCATAGATAAGCCCACAGGGTCCCGTCATGATTGGGAAATGGTGGTCGACCTCGCCCACCGGCTAGGCTACGCCGGTGCCTTTAATTATAGAACCAGCGCCGATATTTTTCGTGAGCATGCCACCCTATCGGGCTTTGAAAACAACCACCAACGACTATTTGATATCTCTGAGCTAGCTCTACTAAATGATGATGAATATCAGGCTTTAAAACCCATACAATGGCCTATCACTCGGCAACAAGGAAAATTGATCGGACAAAAACGCTTATTTACCCAAGGTATTTTTTCCACAGCCAGCCACAGAGCCAATTTCCACCCTGTTAAACCAAGTGGATTAAGCACTAACTCTGAGCCACAGTTTCCCCTGTGGCTCAACACTGGCAGAGCACGGGACCAATGGCACAGTATGAGCCGTACGAGCCAAGTCACACAGCTTAATCAACATCAACCGGTGCTCCAGGTGGACTTACACCCGTTTGACGCCAAGGCCTTTGGCCTGAACCAGTCTGAATGGGTAGCCGTCACCAGTGCCTTGGGAGTCGTTCATGCACAGGCTAACATCAACTCCAACCAACTGCAGGGACAGGTGTTTATGCCTATGCATTGGGGAGACCAGTTTGCCAGCCAGGGCCGCGTAGGACAGCTGATTGCAGCCCGTACCGATGCGTCATCTGGGCAGCCAGATTACAAACATACCCCTGTGAGAATCAACCCAATAAACACACTTTGGCGCGCCAATTTAATAACCCGAAAGGCACTCGCCTTTGATGACACTGTGATGTGGTTTAAGCGCCATACGACGACCGGCTATCACTATGAACTGGCCAGCACACGCAGGCCTAAGGATTGGCTAACCTGGGCTGAGGAGTGGCTGCCTCCATATGATGACCTGATGCAACTGAAAGTTTGTGATCGCAGTGCCTATCGACTAGCTAGCTTTCTCGACGATCAGCTACAAGCTGTGCTATTGATTGCCCCCGACCTACCCTTTTGCGATTCCACTATAGTGAGCGAGTTAATGCAACAGCAAAAACTCACTGGCAAGCAGCGATTACAAACCTTAGGAGCAGGCGCTAACAATGGCAAAAAGCAGGTGGAAAAGTTGATTTGTGCCTGCATGCGCGTGTCTGAGTCCGCGATTAACCGGGCCATTAATGAGGGTAGCAACGATGTAGACACTCTCAAGAAAAACCTAGGCTGTGGCACTGGGTGCGGCTCTTGCATAGGTGAAATGCAACAGTTACTACAAACGCAGGCGGCTCCGCAGTGTCACTTACCCACTGATAGTGACATAGCCTTTCTACAATAACTGCTCAATAACTAAATTTGTACATACTCACTGTAACTGATGTTTTCCATTGTGAAAATCGATATAGTGGGCGATCGCTTTTCAGACAACAGTTTGCTCTATGCCTAGCACTTCAGACAATCTTATCGGCATGTTTTATATGACGCTATCTATGGCGTCATTCACCTTTGCTGATCTCGCCTTAAAGTGGGCTTGTGAAATATTGCCCACGGGCCAAGTGATGTTTATTTTAGGCTTAGGCTGTTGTGGGTTGTTTTGGGGCATAGTAAAACGTAAACAAGAAGCCGTATTCCACAAAAGCTTTTTTATACCCGCCGTATTATTGCGCACTGCAGGCGAAGCCATTGCCGTGATTTTTATATTTTTGGCCTTAATACATTCAGCCTTCACGTCTGTGTCGGCTATTTTACAAACCTTACCTTTGTTGCTCACCCTTATTTCTTTTTTGTTTTTGGGCGAAAAAGTGGGCATTCACCGTATCTTGGCTGTTGTTATTGGTTTTGCAGGTGTGTTGCTCATCATTAGGCCTGGCGTGGATAGTTTTGACGTATTTTCTTTGTATGCCGTTGCTGCGGTCATTGGCATGGCAATGCGCGATATTGGTTCACGCCTGTCACCAACATCAATATCTGCATCCATGTTGGCGTTATACGGCGCCATGACCTTCGTTGTTATTGGTTTGGTAATGATGTGGTCCGAAGGCACCAAAGAGCTCTCAATGGAGTCTAGTGGCTATTTATTGGCGATGATTTTATGTGCCTCTAGCGGCACTTACTATGCCACCAAAGCCATGCGCTCAGGCGAACTTTCAGTAGTCAGCCCCATGCGCTATACCCGCTTGTTATTTGGTTTGTTAGTGGGCGTTTTTATCCTGCAAGAACAAGTAGACCTGTACATGTTACTGGGCTCAGCTATTGTGGTATTTGCTGGGCTCTACGTTTTGTATAGAGAACAATTGCATCGCGCAGACCGAACTTGAGCCATCCTTCTGTGGCTCGCCAAGGCTTATACACCGGCGCGGCGCTCATACTTCTTTCAGAACTAGCCCTAGTGCTCACTGGGGTGATGATCCATACCTTGGTAAAACATGTGCCCACAGAGGTGCTGGTATTGGCGCGTAACGCGATAGGGTTAACGTTTTTTATACCTTGGCTGCTACGTAATGGTAAAGGGGCCATTGTTACCCACCGTCTACCGTTACACCTAATCCGTGCCCTAGTAGGTATAATAGCCATGTATTGCCTGTTCTACTCTTGGGGACATTTGCCCTTAGCTCAAGCCGCCGTACTTAAACAAACCGCGCCTTTTTTTATTCCTATCGTGGGCTTTTTTTGGCTTAAAGAGCGCATCACACTGTGGACGGTTGTAGCCATAGTGGTTGGCTTTATTGGCGTTTGGATTATTCTCAACCCAAACAGCCAAACGGATGTGCCGTGGATTGCGCTATTAGCTATTTTTGGCGCATCATTAGGTGCCACTGCTAAAGTGGTGGTACGCAAGTTAAGCCTCACCGAAAGCAGCATCGTTATTGTGTTTTATTTCTCCTTATTCAACACCCTATTTTCACTGATACCGGCTTTATTGGTATGGACCACACCTAGCTTATGGGTTTTGGCGGGGATGTCCATTATGGCTGGCTTTGCCACCTTAGCGCAATTGTTACTGAGCAAGGGCTATCGCTATGCACCCGCTGGGCAACTAGGCCCATTCACCTATGGTTCGGTGATATTTGCGAGCCTGCTTGGCTGGTTGCTGTGGGATGAGTTGGTGACTTCCGAGGCGATGATAGGCATGGCATTAGTGGTGGGGTCCGGTATGTTAGTGATGCTAGGCGCGGTAAAACAAAAACCACCAGCTAGTGCCTAACACCTAGCAGCAATTGTGCTTCGCGCGCACTAGCCACAGGACGCCCCTGACTTTGGGCATAACGTGCCACTTGAGCCACTAACGTATGGTTATCGGCGGCAAGTTCGCCAGATGCAAGCCACAAGTTATTTTCAAAACCCACCCTCGCATGGCCACCCTGATCTATAGCGTGAGTAATACAGGCATGTTCTTGTTGGCCAAAGGCACAGGCAAACCACGTATCGGGGTTTGTGGGTTGTACAAATTCATCTAAGTCTGTGGGTTGCGCCTGTAGGTTTTCTCGATAGCGGCCTAATACATAAAGCACACAAGCGCAGTGGTTCGGCAGGACACCTGAATGTTGTAATTGTTTGAGGCGCTTTAAGTCTGCGGCGTCATATAGAATGACCTGCAAATGCACTTGTGCCTCATAAGTCCAGCTAAAAAAGCGTTTTGCTTCCACTTCGCTAACAGCAGTAGGCACTAACTCCCGTAACGCTACGCTGGCCATTTTGGGCCGTAACTTGGTCACTAGGTCCATTTGTTGTTGGGTTGTGTATTGTCCTACGGCCTCGGTAGTAATTTGCACTAGCATGTCTGGTACCTTGGCATCCATTTCGGCTAGTAATTCTTGATAAATACCGGCGTCTAAACTGTGGTGACCTTGTTTATCTCGGATGTGACCATGTAACACACTGGCCCCCGCGCTCTGGCAAGCCACCGCTGCAGATACGGTTTGTTCGATGGTCATGGGTAACAGGTGGTGGTCGGATTGGTTGCGCCTTGCGCCGTTTGGCGCCACCATAATCATCAAGGGTTGTTGGGTGTTCACTGGCCTAGTACCTCATGGATGGACTGGCTTAGTTTATCGACCAATTCATCGATCTGAGTTTCGCTGATGATAAAGGGGGGGGCGAGCAATATATGGTCACCCTGCACCCCATCAATAGTGCCTGCCATGGGGTAACAAATGAGCCCCGCAGCAAAGGCCTCCTTTTTGATTTTACCTGCCGTACCTAACACTGGAGAAAGGGACGACTTACTCGACCGATCTGCAACCAATTCAATGCCTCTAAACAATCCTTGGCCACGTATGTCGCCTACATTGGGGTGATTGCCAAACCGTTCAACAAGGCTGTTATGAAGGTAATTACCACGTTGCCTAACTTGCTTTAACAAGTCTTGATCTAGAATTTTACGGGTTACAGCCAAGGCCGCGGCACAAGCCACGGGGTGCCCCATATAGGTATGGCCATGCTGAAAAAAGCCGCTCCCTTGGGCCACTGCCTGATGGATTTTATCACTCGCTAACATCGCCCCAATAGGCTGATAACCAGCGCCCAGCCCTTTGGCCATACACAACAAATCGGGTGCAATTTGATCCCGTTCGCAGGCAAACAGTTGTCCACTTCGGCCCATACCACACATGACTTCGTCCAAGATCAATAACACGCCGTATTGATCACAAATCTCTCGTATACGCTTAAAATACCCTTCTACCGCGGCTACCGCGCCCATGGTGGCTCCCACAATGGGTTCGGCAACAAAAGCCATTACTTTATCAACACCTAGGATCAAAATCTCTTCTTCTAATTCATTAGCCACGCGTAGGCCATAGTCAACTTCTGTTTCTTCATTACGTTGATCTCTGTAGGCATAACACGGCGCAATATGGCTCACCTCTACCAGCAAGGGTAAAAATGGTTGCCGGCGCCATTGGTTACCGCCAGTAGCCAATGCACCTAAGGTATTGCCGTGGTAGCTCTGGCGTCGGGCGATCACATGGCTACGTTGCGGCTGATCTATTTCAATAAAATATTGGCGCGCCAGTTTTAAAGCGGCTTCTACCGCTTCTGATCCGCCAGATGCCAAGTACACCCTGCCTAAATTCCCGGGAGCATATTGAATCAGTAGGTCGGCTAGCTGTTCTGCAGGTTCCGAGGTAAAGAACCCTGTATGTGCAAAGGCAATCTGGTCAAGCTGGGTTTTCATAGCATCGGTCACGTCGGGGTCACCATGACCCAAACAAGACACCGCCGCACCGCTAGAGCCATCTAAGTACTGTTTACCGTGTTGATCGGTGATGTAGCAACCTTGACCACTCACCGCAATTGGGTGAGTGCTGTGACAGTGGCGATGAAACACATGGCTTGTTGTTTGTTTAGGCATGTAGATCACCAAGGTTTAAGATTGCACGTCGGCGACGCTGATTTAACCAAACCAAGGCTATGAGCACAAAGGCTGGCACAAAGGCCCATTCTCGTACGGGTCGATCTAAGGACTGCACGTCGATAGCAGTGACCGCGTCATAATAGTCTATACCTACAGCTTCGGCTGGGCTCAAGTAGCTCAGGCTCTGCACCACCCAACCTGCTTGTTCTTCGAAGGCCAGATCCATGCCCAGATCTGCCGCAGAAAAAGACCCGCCCACCTTAGCAGGGAACACAAACAGCTTAAACCGGTCACCATAATTAGTATGCCGAGTGACATGCAAACGAACTTCCTGTCCTTGCGACAGCACTAATTGCCCTTGCGTAAAGGTGTCAAACTTAATCTCTTCGAACTCTGGCCAAATATGACTCATCGCCGCATTGGGTAAGAACAAGATCCATGTTGCAAGCAGCAGCACTATAGTTTCATACCAACGGTTACGGATGAGCAACCAACCTTGTGTGGCCGAGCTAAAACTCAAAATAGCGATCAAAGCCACTATAAACACACTAATACCGTGCCACCAACTAGTGACACCAATCAATAACAACTGCGGGTTAAAGATAAATACAAAGGGTAAAATAGCGGTACGGATGTCATAGGCAAACGCCTGTATTCCTGTTTTGATAGGGTCGGCCCTAGAGATAGCCGAAGCCGCGTAGGCCGCCAGACACACCGGCGGCGTATCATCAGCCAATAGACCAAAATAAAATACAAATAGATGTACGGCAATAATTGGCAAGGTTAAGCCTGCTGCGCTGCCAAGCTCTACTAAAACTCCAGCCATCAACGAAGCCACCACCAAATAGTTGGCAGTAGTAGGTAAGCCGATACCTAAAACCAAACACAGCAATGCAGTGAGCCCCAACAACAAATAGATATTGTTGCCAGCAATGGCTTCAACCAAACCCACCATGGCATTGTTCAGGCCCGTAGACGACACTGCGCCAACGATGATGCCCGCAGTGGCTACAGCAACACCAATGGTAATCATATTGCGTGTGCCCGACACCATGCCTTGGATAACGTCAGCGACACCTACTTTAAATCGCACCCAAACCGAATCGGTAGATTGATTAGGGCGCCAAAAATGCTGTACTAAAATAATGCTCATAAGCAATAAAATGGAATAAAACACTGCACTGCCTGGAGTCCATCGTTTTATCATTAGTAAGTAAATAAGTACGATGATAGGTAACAAGTAATGTAAACCACTGATAAAAGTGTTCCAGAGGTGGGGAATATCGGCTTTCGGCAGCCCCTTTAAATTCAGTTTTAAGGCTTCCAAATGAGAGATATACAACAAGGCCATATAACTAATTAATGCAGGGATAATGGCGGCTTTAACCACTTCAATATAACTAATACCAATGTACTCCGCCATAATAAACGCCGCCGCACCCATGATGGGTGGCATCATTTGACCATTGGTAGATGCAGCCACTTCAATGGCACCGGCCTTGACGGCCGGCATACCCATCTTACGCATCACTGGGATGGTAAAGGTGCCAGTGGTGACTACGTTTGCAATGGATGACCCAGAGATTGTGCCGGTCATGCCAGAGGCTAAGATAGCCGCTTTAGCGGGCCCGCCACGATAACGCCCGACCATAGCAAACGCCAAATCTAAGAAGTACTTGCCAGCCCCAGCCCGATCTAACAGAGCGCCAAAGAGCACAAACAAAAATACAAAGCTAACGGATACATCTAATGGAATGCCAAAAATAGCTTCTCCGCCTAACCAGTGGTACCCCACCAGACGCTCTAAAGAAACTCCCTTGTGAGAGATTAATTCGGGCATAGACTGCCCAAATACTGAGTAGGTTAAAAACACCAAACTGACAATAACTAACGGTAGACCCAAAGCCCTGCGAGTTGCTTCTAACAATAAGCCCACGCCAAGCACACCAATAACCATTTCCAACGGCCAACTAATGCCCAACCAAGTGACCTCAAGCAATATGCCGTGGCGTTCTACAATATTAGCGTAAGCAAAAGGCACGTATAAGGTGACCGCTACCGCAAGTAATGCCAGCAGTAAATCCCACTTAGCAACGTAATTACGCCTACGGTGGCTTTCCCTTGCGCCATAAAGCAAAAAACACAAGGCCATGGCAAAGGCTAGGTGAATGGCCCGTTTAGGCACATCGATTAAAATGCCCCAACCCAAGCTGAAAGGTAAGGGAGATGCTATCCACAACTGAAATAAGCACCACGACAAAGCGACAACAGAGACAAGTATGGCCCATGACCCTTGTAAAGGTTTGGATTTAAACTCGATCTCTTCGGCCAATAACTGGGGATCTGAAATCATGAGGGGGCTCAAGTTTAGTAGTACTAGAAAATTAAAATCCTAAACTGGGGGCTCTAAAGCCCACAGCCTAGGTATAGAGGGTTATTACATCCAACCCTGCTCTTTGTAATACCGCACTGCGCCTTCGTGCAAAGGTGCACTCAAACCGTCACTAATCATCTGCTCATAGCTTAGATTAGCAAATGCAGGGTGAAGTTTGCGGAAGTCCTCAATGTTTTCGAACACAGCTCGCACCAGTTCATACACTACATCGGCAGACACCTTGGCAGAACTCACAAACGTTGCTTTCACACCAAAGGTCGTGACGTCTGCGCTACTGGTTTTGTAAGTTCCTGCTGGAATAGTAGCAAACGCATAGTATGGATTGTTATTCACCAAACCAGCTTCTACGTCGCTGTTGAGGTTAATAATGCGCGCATCACAACCGTCGGTGGCAATAGATACACCCGCATTCGGCACACCTACCGTGTAGCCATAGGCATCTATTTTACCATCACACAAGGCTTTGGATTGCTCGGAAGAAGTTAACTCAGTGGCAATTTTAAAATCACTGGATTTGGTGCCATGAGCTGCCATTAACACTTCCATGGTGCCCCTTTGGCCTGAGCCTGGGTTACCAATATTAACCCGCTTGCCGGCTAGATCGCCCCAACTATTAATACCTGAGTCTTGGCCAACAATGATATGGAAAGGCTCTGGGTGAACTGAGAAGACGGCCCTTAAGTCACTTTGCTGCTTGCCCTCCCACTTGCTGCTGCCGTTAGACGCGTGGAATTGCCAATCCGATTGTGCGACACCAAAATCTAGTTCGCCCTCACCAATTTGGCCAATGTTGTAGTTAGATCCACCTGTGGACGGCGCAGCGCATCGAATACCATGTTTGCGGCCACTCTTACGGCCCTCCGCCGCCTCTTTATGCACCATACGGCATATTGAGTTACCCACTACAAAATAGACGCCCGTAGGCCCGCCAGTACCAATGGAGATAAAGGTATTTCCAGCAGAAGCCAGGGGCGCAGTTAAGCTAACCACTGATAAGGCCGTGCCCAACGCGGCCCCAATGGCAATTTTTTTAATCGAATTCATAAGATTTCCCTTGTGCTAAGGATTCACTCGAACCCAGCAGCTCATGCCGGTGGGTGTGGCGAAACACCATTATGCAATAATATTTGCATAAATCAACATAAAAGGAATTATATTTGCTTTTGTGTTGGCCCAGTTTAAGACATAATCCCTCCAGCGTATTTATTAAGAGCATTGTTAAGCATGAATTCAACCACCGTTCGGCCGGCCAAAGATTTGCCGGAACTTAGGGAAATGATCACCACCATTGCCGCTAAGCAAGGGCCTATCAAATTAGGACAGCGATCCTATGCTGTCCTAATCGCCCTAGTTAATAATCCAGATACGGCAGCTCACAGCTCCATCAACCAACTTGCTACTAACCTAGATGTGAGCGCATCCACCCTGACTCGTCTCGCCACTCGATTAGGTTATAGCGGTTTTAATGCCCTACAAAACATTTTTCGTCAGCACTTATCAGAACCCCATTTTTACAGTGAACGAGCCCACCAATCTCAGGACCAAGACACAGACCTACTAGTGCAAGTTGCACAAGAAGAAATGGTAAACATTCAGCAAATGATGTCGCAGGTGTCCACCGATCAATGGCAACAAGCCCTAGCGCTTTTACAAAATGCACGTCATGTACGTACCTTTGCCCAACGGCAGTTTTACTCAACGGCTACATTTTTTTCTTACTGCCTAGGATTGTTACGAGATGGTGTGAGTGTATTGGGAGATTCTGGCCACGGCGTGCCCCACGGTTTGGCGCAATTAAACCAGCAAGACTTACTTATCGTGTTTGGCAGCCACCCTTATAGCCGCATTGCCGTGGATTGTTGCCGCCAAGCTAAGGACATGGGCATACCCACTATGGTGTTTACCGATACCCATGGTGCGCCCTTAAGCAATGACGCTAGTTGCCTGTTTACTATTCCTACAAGCGGTAGCTTTTTTAGCAACAGCACCGCGGCCTGGGTAGTGCTTATCGAAGCCATACTCACTGCCTATGCCCGCCGCTTGGGTCCAGAGGCTATTCAAACCTTGGAACATCGAGAGCAGGTGTTTGAGCAGATGCAGGTTGCTTATACATGACCACTAACGCCAGATTAACCATCAAACAAATTCTTCACTTAGTGAATGATAAAAAGGCATGCCCCCTAACCATCATAAATGACTGTTACAGTAACTTGCAGCAACACCAACCTCGATTGCAGGCTTTCAGAGAAGTGGGCACAGCGCCTCAATTAACTTCGGCTGTGCCTGACGGATTGTTGGCGGGCGTGAGCATTTCTGTAAAAGACATATATGCGGTCACTGGGTTTGATACTTATGCGGGTTCGCCCTTGGCATTAACCGAATTTAATAGCTCTGGCACGTTGGTTAAGCGGCTCACCGACGCCGGAGCCCACGTATGTGGCAAAACCCATACGGTAGAATTTGCCTTTGGTGGGCTGGGCACCAACCCCCATTGGCCAGTGCCGGTTAACCCTTTTGATAACAACCAGCACCGCGTGCCTGGTGGCTCAAGCTCGGGTGCGCCAGTGTCCTTGTGGATGGGTGCTTGCCAACTGGCGCTAGGCTCAGACACGTCTGGATCAGTGCGAGTGCCCGCCGCTTTTTGTGGCACGTTTGGCCTTAAAACCAGTGCCGGGCGATGGGAAAAAGATGGAATTGTGCCGCTGTCGCCCAGCATAGACACCGCTGGCCTACTGGCGTTAAGCGCCGCAGACGCGAGCTGGGGATTTGCCGTGCTCGACCCTGCCACCTCGGCCAACCCCGAGGCATTTATTGAACGATGCAAACCCAATTCAAGGCCTATGGAGGGCGTACGTATTGGTGTGATCGACGGGTTATTTCAAGGCTGCGAAGGTGGCATTGATACACGGGTCATGGACTCGTTAAAACAGCTCCAAGCCGCTGGTGCCACCTTAGTTCACCTAGACTGGCCTCACATTGAGGAAACTTATCAACTGTTCCTAGAGGGTGGTTTGTCGGCTTTGGAGTTTCCGGCTTTTATCAAAACAGAACACAGAAAACCTTGGTTTGATCAATTAGCAGCCAGCACCAAAATGCGTTTTGCCCACCTTACACAGGCAGACCTAGCCAATGCGTCGAGCCAAATTGCAGAAAAAAATGCTTTGATACAAACCTTTAACCAAGCGGCAGAAACATTACTAAAAACTGTCGACTTTGCAGTCTGCCCTACCTGCCCTGTTAGTGCCCCTACACTGGCTTATGTAGAAGCCAATTTAGAGCAATATAAAGAACGTAACTTCAAAGCCTTGCGCAATACCCAAGTGGCCAACTTACAATACCTCTGCGCTGCCACATTACCTTGTGGGTTGGATGATTTTGATATGCCTATCGGTTTACAAATAATGATGGGGCATGGTCAGGATGAGCAACTTATGGTTTGGAGTTGCGCCGTAGAATCCATTATTGGTGATGCCTTGTTTCACTATGCAGAGCAGCTAAACTAGATGAAAACACCCGGTCTTCATGCCTATAGCTTACTCGCCTTACAAGGTGCCGTGTGGGGTTCGTCTTTTCAGGCGATAAAGTATGCCTTAGAAGGGTTTGGGCCCATGAGTGTGGCTGCGGGGCGCATTTTTATTGCGGCCGTAGTGTTGTTAACCTATGCCTTAATGCAGGGCGACCGCTTGCCGCGCTCGGTCGCCACTTGGTTGAGTTTAATTGCCATTGGATTTTTTAACTGCGCCTTGCCCTTCTTTTTAATTCCTTGGGGCGAACAATCCTTAGACTCCGGCCGTGCAGCTATTTTTATGGCAACTGGGCCTTTGATTGCTATATTGCTAGCGCATTTTATCAGCCAAGACGAGAAAATTACGCGCTACAAAACGGCCGGTTTTAGCCTCGGTTTTATAGGGGTGTTGTGTGTGATTGGTGTGGATACGTTTGCTTCTGGTGTGGGCGATTTGTTACCCCAACTTGCCATTATTGTTGCCGCGGCGTCCTACGTGATCTCGGGTGCCATGGTAAAACGGCTCAAGGGTTTAAGCAGTGCGATGTTGTCTGCAGGTGTATTAATCGGGGGCTGCCTGATTACGGTGCCTGCTAGTCTGTGGCTAGAAACCCCCCTGGCTTCGATTACTAATCAAAGTACCAACCTGCCTGATTCGGCCCTTATTGCGCTGGTGTATTTGGGTTTAGTGCCTACGGCTGCTGCATTTTTTGTACGCTTTTACCTCATCAAACAATATGGCTACACCTTTGTATCTCAGGTGGGTTACCTGGTGCCGGTATTTAGCGT
>CBDUDU010000017.1:0-34521 GCA_965366045.1 uncultured Oceanospirillaceae bacterium | reverse complement strand
ATCCATTGGTCTTGACCGTCGGTGTCGATGACAATACATGGGCCCACAAGCGCGGATGGGTGAGGTAGCGTGCGCTCATCTATGACTGTAATGGTGCCGGAACTCGGGGCGTGTAGATTGGCGCTCACAAAGCCCTGGGCGCTGGCAATCAGTTGGCCTTTAAGGACTTTAGTACCGACTTCTAACAGACATTTTGCGGGTGCGCCAATATGCTGATTTAGCGGCAATACCAGTTGCTGCGGCACAGGCATAGACACAATCCCAGATTGGTTTGACTGCAGCTTGTTTTCTGGCGGGTGTACGCCACCATGAAACGGCCAGACTCTACCCATGAGACACATCTCCTTGAGGTGCCACATGGTGGGCATGATTAGAGGTAGCAATAATGTCCGCCGGCGGTTGCCAGTGCCAGCTTGCTGGTGTCACTTCGATGGGAAGCATATCAATACAATCCACAGGGCAGGGCTCAACACACAAGTCACAACCGGTACATTCGTCTACGATAACTGTATGCATTTGTTTAGCGGCACCGAGTATGGCGTCAACGGGGCAAGCCTGAATACACTTGGTACAACCAATGCACTCGTCTTCACGAATGTAGGCTATGGTACGAACGGCTTCGGTGCCATGTTCGGCGTCCAAAGGAATGGCTTCAACATCAAGTAGGTCTGCCAGCGCCTTAATAGTGCTTTCGCCGCCCGGTGGACAGTGGTTGATGGCTTCACCGTTGGCAATGGCCTCGGCATAGGGGCGGCAGCCTGGGTGGCCACACTGGCCGCATTGAGTTTGCGGTAACAGATTGTCTATTCGATCAACAATAGGGTCGCCATCTACCTTAAAACGAATAGCTGCGAAGCCCAAGATGGCACCAAAAACTAAGGCCAGCAGGGCTAACACGATAATAGCGAAATAAAGGCTTTGCATTTAAATCGCCACCAAACCGGTAAAGCCCATAAAGGCAAGGGACATAATGCCCGCGCTAATCATGGCGATAGCCGCACCTTTAAAAGGTGCAGGAACATCGGCCACAGTAATACGCTCGCGCATGGCAGCGAATAAGATTAATACCAGCGAGAAACCCACTGCCGCACCAAAACCATAAAGAATCGATTCGATGAAACCATTGGACTTTTTGATATTCAATAACGCCACCCCGAGCACTGCACAGTTGGTGGTAATCAAGGGTAAGAATATGCCCAATACTTTGTGTAATAAAGGGCTGGTTTTATGCACTACCATTTCGGTAAATTGCACTACAAAAGCAATCACCAAGATAAAACTGATGGTTTGTAAGAACTCGAGGCCTAGGGGTTGCAGTAAGTAAGTGTATGTGAGGTAACTACAGAGTGAGGCTAGGGTAAGCACAAAAGTGGTTGCTAGGGACATACCCATGGCCGTTTCTAATTTGGAAGAAACCCCCATAAATGGACACAGGCCAAGGAACTGAACCAAGACAAAGTTGTTCACCAAAACTGTACTAACAAGGATAAGTAAATATTCTACCATTTGGCTTTAAAATCCATAGTGTTGGAGCATCTTAAACGATGGTTAATCTGTAACGTTTATAATCGCTTTTTTAGTTGCGCATAGTGTAACTTAAATCCAAACTTAACATAGGTTTATAGCCGATTCATTTAGTTGGATTTTATATTCATTAATAGTATAAGTAAATCAGTTTTTAGTCTTTTACGTTATAAGTATGTTACTGTATGATGCCGTCAAAATAAGCAAATAGCTTGGCTAGGATCAAATCATGTACGCATACAACCAATACGATCAAGCCCTCGTTGATCAGAGAGTGGATCAGTATCGCGACCAGACTCGACGTTACTTGGCTGGTGAAATACCCGAAGATGAATTCCGTATCTTGCGTCTCATGAATGGCCTCTACATCCAGCGGCTTGCACCTATGTTGCGCGTCGCTATCCCCTACGGCTTGATGAAGAGCCAGCAGATGCGATCCTTGGCTGAAATATCCCGAGTTTATGACAAGGGCTATGGCCATTTCACTACGCGTCAGAACATGCAGTTTAACTGGCCAACGTTAGAGTCGGTGCCGGACATCTTGGGAGACTTGGCAAAAGTGCAAATGCATGCCATTCAAACCAGTGGTGCCTGTATTCGTAACACCACCACCGACCCTTTTGCGGGCGTGAGTGCAGACGAAATTGAAGACACCCGTCCTTGGTGTGAGTTAATTCGCCAGTGGAGTAGTTTGCACCCAGAATTTGCCTACTTACCTCGTAAGTTTAAAATTGCTGTTTCTGGTTCTGCCAGTGACCGTGCTGCGTCGCAGGTACACGACATTGGATTACATCTATACCGCAATGATGCCGGTGAGGTGGGTTTTGAAGTATTAGTGGGTGGTGGCCTAGGCCGTACGCCAGTGATTGGCAAAACCGTCAAAAAATTCCTTGAGCCGCAAGAGTTATTATCCTACTTAGAAGCTGTGTTGCGGGTGTATAACCTCAATGGACGCCGCGACAACAAATATAAAGCCCGTATTAAAATATTGGTGAATGCCCTTGGTGTAGATACCTTTGGTAACATGGTAGAAGCTGAATGGGAACAGCTCAAGGGCGGCGACTTACGCCTACCTTGGAGCGAAATTGATCGTGTTAAAGGTTTCTTTACAGGTCCAGACTACCTAGCTGTAGAGCATGCACAAAACGACTTGGCTGATGCGTTTGTACAACACCCACAGTTTGCCACATGGTATCGCCAAAATACGCGTGACCATAAGCAAGGTGGGTATCGTATTGTTGTAGTGGCCCTTAAGAATCAGCTACAGGCGCCGGGCGACGTGAGCCACCAACAAATGGATGGTATGGCTGCCTTAGCGGATGAATTTAGCTTTGGCGAATTACGCTCTACCCATGATCAAAACTTAGTATTAGCCGACGTAGCACAAAGGGATCTACTGGCGCTTTGGTTTAAGTTACAAGACATTGATTTAGCCCGCGCCAACGTGGGAACCTTAACCGACATGATTAACTGCCCAGGGTTAGACTTTTGCAGCTTGGCTAATGCGGAGACCTTGGTGTTGTCGCGCCAAATTAATGAAACCTTTGATGACATGGATTACCAATATGACATTGGTGACATTCAACTTAAAATTTCTGGCTGTATCAATGCGTGTGGCCATCATCACGTAGGCCACATTGGTGTCTTGGGTGTGGAGAAGGGCGGCAAACAGGTTTACCAGTTTACCCTTGGCGGTTCGGCCAGTAAGGATGCTAGCTTGGGCAAAACTTTAGGCCGTTCAATAGAGCAGGATCAGGTAGTTGTAGTTATTGGCCAAATTTTAGACGTTTACGTAGAGTTGCGTGAAACTGATGAAACATTTTTACAACTTGTGCGCCGCGTAGGTTTTGCACCATTTAAGGAGCGTGTTTATGGCACTCATCAAAGATCAGCAGCTTAGTTTAGAGCACGCCGCTACCCCTGAACTTAGGTTTTCCGATTGGTTAAGTGATGGGCCAAATAGCGCTGACGCAGTACTGGCTAATGGTGACGACGATTTGCCGAGCCTGCTTACCCACGCCAGCAAGTTGTCTATGATTGCGTTAGAGTTTGATACCTTTGCCGATGGTCGTGGCTTCAGCATGGCGCGTATGTTACGCAGGGCGGGTTACCAAGGTGAAATTCGTGCGGTAGGTGACGTAGCCATGGATCGTATCGACTTTATGCAGCGTGTAGGGTTCAACGCCTTTGAATTACGAGACGATCAAGATGTCACGCAAGTGTTATCTAAATTTGGCGAAGTTACGGTGCATTTTCAGCCTAGTGCAGATGGCAAGGGCCCATCCTACATGGCATAGCTGTATAAATTAAAGACATTAAAAAAGTGCTATAGTTGACCTTGTAGCGCTTTTTTTTGTGTCTAGTATTGCTTGTTAGAGAGGAGAAACGTTTTCCGCTTGCAAGCCTTTTTCACCTTCGGTGACGGAAAAGGTAACTTGCTGGCCTTGTTCTAGACTCTTGTAGCCTTCTTTAACTATAGCGCTAAAATGAACAAATACGTCGGCGCCATTGGGCTGTTCTAAAAAGCCAAAGCCTTTAGTGTCGTTAAAAAACTTTACGGTACCGGTGATTACTTCTGACATGGAAATTCCTTACTGTGATGACTTAATTACCTAAATGCACTTGAAGAGCTTTGTCATTCAAAAAGTAGCACATTTAATGCCGCGCCATATTAACTTTAATCACTATATGGGTCAATCTCAAAAGCATTGTATTATGCTTTAAGGGTGAGCTAATATGCAGCTTCTAGCCCGATTGGCCGATCTCTATTATTATGACATTTGAATTTGCTTTAGCCTATTTTGTTGCTGTGTTTATATTTTCTATTACCCCGGGGCCTGGTATTTTTGCACTTATTGCTCAAGCTTTAAAACAGGGCAGTAGGGCGTGTTGGGGTTTAGCTTTAGGCATGACCATGAGTGACATTATTTATTTGTTGCTGGTGGTCTGGGGACTGGCTTATATAGCCAATCAATATCAAGTGGTATTTCTGTTGATCCGTTGGGGCGGCGCTGCTTACCTTTTTTACTTAGCGTGGCATATGTGGCATGCACCGACTGAATTGGACACCTCGCCGTCTGAGGCGCCGCGCTCTAGACGAGCTAACTTTTTGGTGAGTTATGCGGAAGGAATGTTGATCTCTGGCACTAATCCTAAAGTCATGCTCTTCTACATTGCTTTTTTACCTACCTTTATCGATTTAACTCAATTGACTAACGAGGGTGTGATGTTGGTGGTGAGCTTGAACTTTGTGGCGTTAATGCTGGGTTTAATGTTGGTGGCTTATGGTGCCAGTAGAGCCCGAACGTTATTTCGCCAGCCAAAGTCCGTTAAAGTCATGAACCGTATTACCGCCCTGTTAATGAGTTCTGCAGGGGCTGTGATTTTAAGCCGTTAACTGGCCGATTGTTCTAGCCCTGCATGTAGGTACTCGTATAAACGTTTGGTTGCATCCGACTGGTTGTTTCGATCATGCTTAAATACTAGCTTAACGTGGCCTAATTGTGGGCAATCATGTAATTCCATGTGGCTGTGTAACCCTTGTGGCACTGTACTGCGGGCTAAGGCACTTACACCCAAACCGGCCTCAATGGCGGCCTGAATTCCTAGTAAACTTGATGAGCTGTAGGCGATACGCCAAGCAATGCCTGCGACATTGAGTTTGTTGATTATTTGTTTGCGGTAGCGGCAGCCCGTTGGGTAAACCACCAGTGGAATG
Organism: uncultured Oceanospirillaceae bacterium; assembly: GCA_965366045.1. GTDB lineage: Bacteria > Pseudomonadota > Gammaproteobacteria > Pseudomonadales > Balneatricaceae > Njordibacter. The sequence goes on along the minus strand of CBDUDU010000017.1, from coordinate 29,279 downwards.
GGCTGGTTTTCAGGCCACTCAAAATGACCGTTAGTGACCCAAACAATGGTTTCGTGAAATTCATCACCCGACTGAGCCTGAGGGTGATTGTCATCTAAGCTATCGGTAGCGAGCACTAAGTCGTAACGCCCTTGCTGAAAGTCCTGCAATAACTTAACACTAAGATCACAATTAACCTCTAATGCCACGTCGGGATGGGTTTGCCCAAACTGGCTTAAGAGCCGAGGTAAAAATGACACCTCAAAGTCGTTGGGAATACCCAAACGAACTAGACCCGAAACTTGGCTCTTAGATAACCGAGCCACAGCGCGGTCGTTTAAATCTAATATACGCTGGGCAAAATCCAAAAGTATTTCGCCATCTTCGGTGACCTGCAATCCATTATTACGCTGGAACAAGCTGCAGTTGAGTAGTTCTTCTAGACGCTTTACCTGCAGGCTGATGGCAGGTTGTGAGCGCCCGAGTAGGTCGCCGGCTTGAGTAAAACCACCCAAGTTGACGATGGTGATAAAGGTACGCAGGAGTTCTGTGGGAATGTTTTTCATGGCCTGATTATACTGAGAGATCTGGCCCCAGTACAACGACTAAGCACGCATGAAAATTGATTGTTACGCTAGTATGCAAATTAACTCTCAGCCCCGTTGTTAAGGCCTTCGGTGTTGAAGTCTTTGATTATTTGCCAAATGCTCAGGCTGATTTCAAACAAACCGCCAACCATGGCAGGATAAAGCCCTGCCGACAGGCCAAACAACTCACCAAGGCTAGCTATCAAGAAAATAAAATAACCAATCACTCCCCATAGGCTCAGTGCTTTGGGCACAAAACGCCAGCGCCATAGCGCCCAGGACAGCAGCATGCCACCCATACTCCAAACGGCTATGCCCAACTGATAGGCGCAAAATGCAGTTTGCGTAACCATTGTTTCTAGGGCCTGTAATGACACCAGTTGCTTGGGGTCGGCGATTAGATAGGCGGTACTCAAAGGCAAAAATGTCAAGTAGATTAGTGCGCCTATCAGTAACGTTGTAGTGGCCATGATCGCGGCAGCAAAGTAAGCCTAGGCAACCCAAGCCAAGCAAGTGATCTAAACGCAGCAATTTTTGTGTGTTTTGACGGCAGCGGTATGCTGCTGGATGGTCTCAATGACATGGGCATGGCGTTGAGTAAAAACAACTTCCCCGTTATTTCAGAGAATTATCTCACCCATTGGCAATTGGTTAAGCAGGGCCTAGGCATAGGCATCATGCCAGAAGCTATTGGTGATGCAGAGGCTCAAGTGGTACGGGTGATACCTGCTATGGAGCCCATTCGTTTTCCGGTGTGGTTAACTACCCACCGAGAACTCAATACTAGTCGTCGGGTGCGCATGGTGTTTGATTTGTTAGCCCAAGAACTGGCTAATGGTGCCCCGATTAGTTTGTCTTAAAGGTTTTATTGTGTTGCAAACTGAGCCATAATCGCAGGTATAACAAATGAGTTTTAATCATGCCTCTAGCGATAAAAAACCTCCCGCCACTAAATGCCCTGGTGGCCTTTGATGCTGCAGCGACTAGCCTTAGTTTTACCCGAGCGGCGGCTAAGTTGTTTGTCACCCAGGGTGCTGTGAGTCGGCAGATACGTTTATTGGAAGACAATTTAGGCGTAACCTTGTTTGATCGCACACAGCGCCAAATTTGTTTAACCCATGCGGGGCGCGATTACCATCAACAAATTAGCGGTGCATTGGCGCAGATTAGTTTAGCCACCCAAGCGCTACAGAACCCGGTGGTAGACACTCAGATCACCATTGCGGCCAGCCATGCGGTTGCCTCCTTGTGGCTGATGCCACGTATTTCTGACTATTCGCGGGTTTATCCAGACGTTGATATTAGGTTGCTAGTGGCCGACAGTGTGTTTGAAGCTGATGTAACTGACTATGATTGTAGTATTGGGTTTAGTCACTCTGAGCCCACAGGAATTAGGGTGGAGAAATTATTTAACGAACGCGTATTTGTGGTGTCTAGCCCCGACTTTTTGGCCCAACATCAAGGTCTCACACCCGCGCAGTTGTTAGCCACGCGCCAGTTAGTATTGGATAACCCAACGACGGGTTGGTTTAACTGGCGCGAGTGGTTTTTGGGTTTGGATATGGCACCAGTGGTGCCCCAGCATAAGGTGACCTTTAGCCACTACAATATGTTGATACAAGCCGCTCAACAAGGTCAAGGCGTAGCCCTAGCGTGGGATTACTTACTCGATGATTACTTGGCAACAGGGAGTTTGGTTAAGGCCTTTGACGAGACCTTAGAAACCCAAGCAGGTTTTTATTTAACCACCTCTGAGAAAGGTAGTAAAAAAGCAGTGTTGGCTCAGTTTTGTTCTTGGTTGATTGATAAATCATGACTATAAGTCATGTGTTTGGTGATAATTAATCGTTTGTTTCTAGCCCTGCAATACGCCAAAGTAAGCCCCGTCTTTGATCCACATCATTTTTGGGGTTTCCCTATGAGCGCCTTTAACCGTATTCCCTTAAGTACCTTAGAATCAGCGACCTTGCCTATTGAAGAGGCGAGTGGGTTACCTAACCCTTTATACAATGACCCTGAAATGTTAGCCGAAGAACGCGATCGCGTATTAGGTAAGACTTGGTCGGGCGTGGGTTTTGCGGGTGACTTGCCGCAACCGGGTTATGTGAAGCCGATCTCGTTTATGGGTTTGCCGCTGGTGATTATGCGCGATACTACCGATGTGATTCGTGTTTTTCATAATGTTTGTAGCCATCGGGGCATGATCCTTATTAATGAAGAAGGCCCTATAACAGGCAGTATTCGGTGCCCGTACCATTCTTGGACTTACGACCTCACCGGTGAGCTTAAAGGTACACCTCACATTGGTGGTGTGGGAGTGCATAAATTAGATGGCTTTGCCTGTGAAAAACACGGCATGAAGGAAATTCGTAGTGCCGTGTGGTTTGAGGTGGTGTTTATCAACTTAGATGGACAGGCAGACGCCTTTGCTGAGTTTATTGCACCGGTGGTGGCGCGTTGGCAGCCCTACTTAGGCGACACTGGGTACGGCCGTATGCGCCGAGAGGTCGGTAACGGCGGGCAAATGACCCTAGACGTGGCCTGCAACTGGAAGTTGGCGGTAGAAAACTACTGCGAAAGCTATCATCTGCCGTGGATACACCCCAACCTCAATCGTATTTCACGTATCCAAGATCATTATCACATCATGTTTGCCAATGAATTTGCCGGCCAAGGCACTATGGTATATAACCTGGCGGAAACCGCAGGCACGCGTTTACCCGTGTTTCCTGAGTGGGATGAAGAACGCATGAAAGAAGGTGAATACATTACGGTGTTCCCTAATGTGCTGTTGGGCATTCAAGCAGACCATACTTTTGCCATTGTATTGGAACCCGTGACTAACGGCCGTACGCTGGAGCATTTAAGGTTGATGTATGTGGGCGATACTGCCATTGAACCACAATACCAAGGCTGCCGAGATGCCACCTTAGCATCTTGGAAAGAAGTATTTGGCGAAGATGTCGGAGTGGTCGAAGGTATGCAAAAAGGCCGAGTTTCCCCCGGTTTTAATGGTGGCAAGTTTTCACCGGTACTCGACAATCCAACCCATTATTTTCATCGTTGGGCCGCTAAGCGCTTGTTAGCCAGCGTCACAGTTTAATAAGGAAACTAGATATTATGAGCGATACACATTTAGGTTTAACCCATTGGAATAACTATATTGATGGCGAGTGGGTCGACAGCGATCAAATGATTGAGGTGGAAAACCCTGCCACAGGTGAAGTGGTGGGTACCATTGCTGAAGCAACGCCAGAGCAAGTGGATTTGGCGGTGGCAGCAGCCAGACGATCGCATGCAGCGCGTTCGCTTACTAGTATAACCCCCTACGAACGTATGCAGATGTTACACCGTGTGGCGGCAGAAATACGTGCTTTGGCCGAGCAAGGTGGTGAGCTCCTGTGTTTGGAAAATGGCAAACCCTTGAGTCAGGCGCAGTGGGAATTTGAAGAAGCTGCGCGTTACTTTGAATACTACGCCGGTATGGCTGATAAAATTGAAGGCAAGTCGATTCCTTTAGGCGATGGTTTGGTGGACTTTACAGTTTATGAACCGTTTGGGGTTTCTGCACAGATCATTCCGTGGAACTTCCCGGTCTCACTCGTGGCCCGTTCCCTTGCGCCAGCACTGGCCGCGGGTAATGCCGTGGTGATTAAATCGCCAGAGCTTACCCCCTTGGCAGTGGCCTTGCTGGCTCAAGCCATGCACAAGGCTAATGTGCCCGCAGGCGTAGTTAATATCATTTGTGGCTACGGGCACACTACCGGTGCAGCTTTGGTGTGCCATAGTGGCATTGATCAGATTGTATTCACAGGCTCTGTGCCCACAGGTCAAGCAATACTGCGGGCGGCTACCGAACATGTGGTGCCTAGCGTGATGGAACTGGGGGGCAAATCGGCAGGTATCGTATTTGCAGATGCCGACTTAGATCAAGTCTTGTCTAGTGCCGAAGTGGGTAACCTGTATAACTCAGGTCAGGTTTGTTCTGCCATGTCGCGGCTCATTGTGCATGAGGACATTAAGCAAGAATTAACCCAAAAGTTAATTGCCTGTTTTGGCGCCAAAGTGATTGGTGCCGGTATTGACGAGTCTGACGTCACCCCAATTTTAACGGCCAATCAGTTGGCCAAAATTGACGCCATGTGTGAGCACGCCGTTAACCAGGGTGGCCAGTGTTTGTTAGGTGGTAAATCGTTGGAGCGGGCAGGGTACTTTATGCCGCCCACCATCATCGAAGCTGCATACGATTCTGATATTGCCCAGCAAGAGGTGTTTGGGCCAGTGTTGGTGCTTATGAGTTTTACCACAGAACAGCAAGCCTACGACTTGGCCAATGGCACTGAATTTGGTTTAGTGGCGGGCGTCTTTACCCAAAACATTAACTTGGCGCTACGGGCCAGTCATGCACTAGTGGCCGGCCAAGTGTTTGTTAATGAATGGTTTGCCGGTGGCATTAGCACCCCCTTTGGTGGGGTAGGGAAATCTGGATTTGGGCGTGAAAAAGGCCAAGAAGCTTTGTATAATTATGTCCGTACAAAAAACATTGCCATCCGTCTAAAACCATAGAGTAATTTACATGTCGCCTACTACCTCGCCAGTGCCCTTCAAAAAGTGGCTGTGTATCATTTGTGGCTTCATTTATGACGAGGCGGTGGGGTGGCCCCACGACGGCATTGAAGCGGGTACTCGATGGGAAGACGTGCCGAGCGATTGGTTATGCCCAGATTGCTTAGTGGGTAAAGAAGATTTTGAAATGATAGAGGTGCCCGCCGCACCCATCCTGTCTGGATCTAATGCTACGGCTGCCGCCATTGTACAGGGCGCTTCAGAACAGCCTTCAGGCCCAATCGTTATTGTTGGTTCTGGTTATGCGGGGTATAACCTTGCCGAAGCGGTTAGAAAGTTAGACTCACAAGTAAACATTGTAGTGCTCACCCAAGACGAAGGTAAACATTATTCAAAACCCGCCTTGTCTACGGGTTTAAACATGCAACAAAATGCGCAAGATCTGGTGGTGGAATTACCGCTAGATCGCGCTAATCGTCTAAATATCCGTATTGTCACGCACTGTACGGTGCAGCGCATAGATGTGCCAGCTAAACAGCTTTTCACTAGTCTGGGCCAGCAACCATACGGTCAACTGGTGTTAGCCCAAGGCGCTCACCCCATTCAGTTGCCCTTAGCAGGCAATGCCAGCGCAGACGTGATTAGTGTAAATGACCTACAGGACTACCAACGTTATAGAGATTTGCTGGCTGGAAAAGATCGCGTATTGTTAATTGGTAACGGGCTCATTGGCTGTGAATTTGCCAATGATCTAGCCTCCGTGGGTAAACAAGTGAATCTAGTAGGCCTAACTGCTTGGCCTATGGATCGTTTGTTACCACAAGCGCTAGGCCAACGCTTGCAAGATTCTTTATCGGCTATTGGCGTCAATTGGTGGTTAGACAACAGCGTTACATCGATTAACTTTATTGACAGTAACAACACGGACGCCGGTTATGAGGTCACGCTTAAAAGCGGCGATGTATTGGAAGCTGATGTGATTGTGTCGGCGGTGGGCCTACAAGCGCGTACCAAACTTGCCATCAACAATGGCATCACCTGTGGTGTAGGTATCAAAACCGACAGTCGGTTAATGACCAATATACCCCATGTGTATGCCTTGGGTGATTGTGTTGAGTTTGATGGCCAGTTGCAGCCTTTTATTGCGCCTATCTACTGGGGTATTCAAGCCCTATCGCAAACCCTCACGGGTGTATCTACCGAAGTCAGTTACCCACAAATGACCATAGTGGTAAAAACACCTGCTTGCCCAATTACTCTGTTGCCGCCCAAGCAGCAAGCGGGGCAATGGCACTTAGACGCTGATGAGCAAGGTATGGTGGCGCGCTTTAAAAACCCAGCGGGCCAAGTGTGTGGCTTTGTATTACAAGGCGATCGGGTCGATCAACGCAAGCAATTGTTAGAACAAACCCTACATAACTAAATGCGGGTTATTCTGTTAGAATAGGCGCCTTATTTATTATTGAGGCCATCGCTATGTCTGATTTGAATACCCTGCATAATCGCGTTGTTTGGTTTGACATTCCGGTGGCCGATTTAGATCGAGCCATTAGCTTTTATGAACGGGTGCTAGCGATAGAAGTGGACAAACAATCGCTTGACGGCTTTGAGTTTGCAACCTTGGCCCACGCCGACGGTAATGGTGGCTGTTTGGTGCCTAATGCCGACGGAGTGAGCGCCACCCAAGGCCCACTGATCTATTTAAACGTTGACGGTCGCCTCGAAGAAGCAGTGGCCCTAGTGGAAGACCAAGGTGGCAGTGTCACCCAATCGATTCACCAAATTGGCCCTTATGGTCAACGTGCAGTGATTGTAGACTGTGAAGGTAACCGCTTGGCCTTGCACTCAAGTTTTCCTATGTAGCTAGCTGTTGCCCTTTATAGCTAAGCCCGCCCCAAAAATTGATACGAGAATTCCTTTGTCACAATACGACTTTGCCAGTTTAGGCTTAAATACCGCTTTAGTAGATAACCTCGCAAGCCTTGGTTATACCGAAATGACGCCGGTTCAAGCCCAAGGTATACCGCCTATATTGGCTAATAAAGATGTCATCGCTAAAGCCAAAACTGGCTCTGGTAAAACCGCCACTTTTGCCCTAGGTTTACTCAATAAGCTCCAAGTAAAACGCTTTCGTGTACAAACCTTAGTGTTATGCCCAACCCGTGAATTGGCCGACCAGGTGTCGGTGGAAATACGCAAACTCGCCCGTGGTATTCACAACATTAAGGTGCTCACCTTGTGTGGTGGCATGGCGTTTGGCCCACAGGTAGGTTCCTTAGAACATGGCGCTCATATCATCGTGGGGACGCCGGGCCGCGTTGAAGAACACCTGCGCAAGGCTAACCTCAACCTAGATAACCTCACGACTTTGGTTTTGGATGAAGCCGATAGAATGTTGGATATGGGTTTTCAAGAAGCCTTAGATAACATTATTAGTTACATGCCTGATCAGCGTCAAACCCTGTTGTTTAGCGCCACATATCCATCCAAAATTGAGAAGATTGCACAGCGCATTATGCGCTCCCCCGTGACGGTTGAAGTACAGGACAGCCATTCCAATCAGTCTATTGTACAAACGCTTTATCAGGTAGAAAGTGACGACGCGCGCATCGAGGCTGTGCGGCTATTGCTACAAGCACATCAACCAGAAACGACGCTGATATTTTGCAATACCAAAATTGAAACTGACCAAGTCGCTAACGAGTTGCGGGCGGTGGGTTACGAAGCCTTGGCCTTACATGGAGATTTAGAGCAGAAGCAGCGAGACCAAACTTTAGTGCGCTTTGCTAATCGCAGTGCCTCTGTGTTGGTGGCGACCGATGTGGCGGCCCGTGGTTTAGACATAGACGCCTTAGATCTAGTGATTAACTACCAAGTTGCCCGTGAGTTAGAAGTTCATACCCATCGTATTGGCCGTACGGGCCGTGCTGGTGCTCAGGGTATTGCCTGTACCTTGTTTACACAAAAAGAAAACCACAAAATTGGTTTACTCGAAGACTATTTAAAACAAAAGCTCGAGCGCGATGACTTGCCACCCATAGCTCTGTTACGTCAACCCGCATTTTACCCGCCTATGGTCACCATTCAGGTCGGTGGCGGTAAGAAGCAAAAGGTAAGGGCGGGTGATATTGTGGGTGCCTTAACGCGCGAGGGCGGTATCCCGGGCAGCGAAATCGGTAAAATTCAAGTGGGCGATCAGTGGGCCTACGTGGCTGTGGCCCAAGAACATGGTAAAGTCGCGTTTAACCGTCTTAGTGAAGGCAAAATTAAGGGTCGCAACTTTAAGGTTAGACGCTTACGCGGTTAGCATTAGCCAGTTTAAACTCACAACAACTAACAAACAGAAACACTTACAGGAAGCACCATGTCATTGACTTTACTATTACGTATAAACAGCGCTTCATGCTTAATTTTAGGCGCGCTAATGTTGTTACAAACCGATGCCGTGAATGCCTTAATTGGCACTCACAAAACCATGCTTATTCACTCTGTGGGCATCATTTTAGTGGTCAACGGAGCCTTGTTGCTAGTGGCTTCTCTACGTGACCAGGTTCAAACCCATGAAGTGTTATTTTTTGTGATGGGTGACTATGGCTGGACCTTGCTCACGGTTGGGCTCATCAGTGCAGGCTGGGTTATCGTTGACCCTGTAGGTATTCGTGTAGCCTTTATTATTGCCCTCTACACCGCCGCCATGGGCGCCCTGCACTTCAGGCACTACAAGGCGCTCAAGGGTCGGGCGTAAGCTCAAGTTAGCGGTTTAAGCGCTTTTCTATTTGACGCTTTTCCCATTCTGGGCTAAACAGGTGAAATAGTCCCAGGGCTGTCACAGCGTGTAGAGCTAACCCAAAACCCCATCCCACTGTGGACCACGCAGCCCACCAATAGCCAGGTGACGTTAGCCAATTTACGATCCATAAGAACGGGATGACCACCATATAAACCATGGCGTGTTGATAAAAGTCTTTAAGGTCTTCCACTTCACGCATGGCGCGTTGCTCTGCAAGCGTTACTTCTAACGAACTCATACTAGCCTCCTGTTTTGGTTGAGTCGTGAAACAGGCCAACAATTCATTGGCATCCACTTCAAAAACCGCCGCCAGACACTTTGCAGACTCTTCACTAGGTATTTGGTTTTTCTCCAAACGCTGAATAGTTCGAATACTCAAGCCGCTGTATTCAGCCAATCGCTGCTGCGACCAACTGCGTTGTAAACGTAATTTGCGAATAATCATAATTAATGTCCTTGCTTTGGTGAGGCAAGATTAGCTAAAAAACCCAGCATATCACACGCCATGGCGTGACTGTCATGTGACAATCTAACCATTTCAGTAGTTTACGTTGGCTTGTTGATTTCATGTTAAACTCTGAGCCATAAATTTAGCCTGTTTTAACACGAGATTTTCTATGTCTGCATTACCCCATTGCCCCAAATGTAACTCCGAATACACCTATGAAGATGGTACCCAATACGTGTGCCCAGAGTGTGCCCATGAGTGGGCAATGGATGGTTCTGATGAAGAGTCGGACGAGAAAGTAATACGTGATAGCAACGGTAACATCTTACAAAACGGCGACACAGTGACCGTTATTAAAGACCTAAAGGTCAAAGGTTCTTCCTTAGTAGTGAAGGTGGGCACTCGAGTAAAGGGTATTCGTCTGGTTGATGGAGACCATGATATCGACTGTAAAATTCCAGGCGTGGGCGCGATGAAGCTTAAGTCTCAGTTTGTTAAAAAATAGCATTAACCCTGTCTTTACGAGCCCAGCGAAGTAATTTAAAAGGTTTGCCAGCTAAGCTGTTGGTACCTGTAGGTCGACCGAGGTCATCGGCCCAAGGTCGGTGGCGAATAGTGAGATGTTTTCTGTGGGAATGACCAGCGTTAGGGTAAGGTTATTGGCGAAGCCACGGCCTTTGATTTCTGCATCATGCTTTTGGCACAAGTGCTCAATACGGCCGCTTAGGTCATAGGGGCAAGTTAAGGTCACTTGACTAAGCTGGCGCTTGAGGGTGGTAGGGCAGGCGTCTACCACTAGCTTTACGGCATCTGAGTAGGCTTTGACTAGGCCGCCGGTACCAAGTTTGGTGCCGCCAAAATAACGACACACCACCACGCTTACTTCACCTATGCCACAATGGCTGAGTACTTGTAGCATAGGCTTGCCGGCCGTACCGGAAGGTTCGCCTGCATCACTCAAACCATAGTAGGTGCTGTCCTTTGGCGCTGCAGCGACCACTGCCCAACAATGGTGGCTGGCATCTGGGTATTTTTTGCGCATGTCGTTGAGATGCACATCACACTCACTACGGCCATCTGTATGGCGTAAGTTGGCGATGAACTGGCTGTTTTTGATCACTAGCGTGAGTTCAAGGCCTTCACCGTGCAGGTGTGGTATTGGATAGCTCAAAACTGGCTTTGCATCATTTGTTGTAATAGTCTTAAAAGTTTTCAAAATACGCTAGGTTGCTGGTCGGCAGCGGTTACAAGAAGGTACAATACCGCTAAGTTTCATAGACATGCAATTGAATTAATGGCTCAAGATCAGCAACAACAAGGTTTCGACGGCGTCGAGCGATTATATGGTGTAGAAGACTACACTGCTATACGCAAGGCCCATATTTGTGTGGTGGGTATAGGCGGTGTGGGCACCTGGGTAGCCGAGGCTTTAGCGCGTTCCGGTGTGGGCCAAATCACCTTGATTGATATGGATGATGTGGCAGAATCGAACATCAATCGCCAATTGGTGGCGTTACTGTCTACTGTGGATCACGCCAAAATTGACGTAATGGCTGCACGTATTAACGATATTAATCCCCACTGCAAAGTTAACCTAATTGAAGAATTTGTTGGTGAGAGCAACTTGCAAGCCTGTTTAGATCAAGGTTACGATTATGTGATCGACGCCTGCGACTCGATTAAGGCTAAGGCGATGATGGTGTCTTGGTGCAAACGTCGTCGTTTACCTATTATTGTGATCGGTGGTGCCGGTGGGCAGCGAGACCCAAGTCAAGTTAAGATTGTGGATCTAGCCATGGCACGGGTAGACCCGTTAGCTGCAAAACTAAGGTCTGTTCTACGTAGCCAGTACGGCTTTAGCAAAAACCTCAAGAGCCGCTTTCGTATTGACTGCGTTTGCTCCACCGAGCAGCTACATTATCCACAGCCGGATGGCAGCGTAGATTGGGCCAAAAGTGCCAATGTGGCCGGCGCTAAGATGGATTGTAGTCGTGGCTTTGGGGCCGTGAGTTTTGTCACCGGCACCTTTGCATTTATTGCTGTAGCCCGCGTAATGGATAAAATCATTGCCAAACAAAAACGTCTTAAAGATTAGTCATAGGCGCTGTCTATGCCAACTATCATTTAGGTTTGTTGGGCGCGACGTGTGTCTACTTGCGCTAAACACGCCAATTTTTCCTCTTTATCCATAATCATCCAATTACGCACTTCATCTTGGCTACGATAGCAGCCCTTGCACACCAACTCATCCTTTTTAAACAGACAAACCTGTACGCAGGGTGAGGGGATTGAGTGGTCAATATTGCGGTTTGGGCGGGGTCGTCTGCGCATAGTCGATGTCTAGTCAGTGGGTGAGTTCATAATCCGGTTATTATGGCCCTACACGGGCGCGCAGGAAAGACCTGTATGATAGAATGCGACTTGATTTTTGGCTTTAGGTTAATTGGTCTATGTTGGGTCGTCTTGGATTTATTTGGGGAAGTGTCGGCGTGGTTGGTATGCTGCTGGCCTCTGTGGTACGTTTGTCCAACATCGCCTTAGAGTTTTTCCTGTATCCAGTGCATATCTGGCACTGGCTGGCTTTGCTGTTGTGGATTGTATTTATGGCATACACTGAAGGCTATAAAGGCTTCCAAAAAGCGTTCTCTCCTCGCGTTGCAGCGCGCCTGATTTGGCTTCAACAAAACCCAAAACCTTGGTTAGTCCTGCTGGCGCCGTTATATGCCATGGGATTTATTTATGCCTCTAAAAAACGCATTATAGTTTCTTATGGCATTCTAACGATGGTAGCTGTGTTTATCATGATAGCCATTAACCTTCCGCAACCTTGGCGCCCTATCATGGATGCAGGGGTGGTGATTGGATTGTTGTGGGGCGCTACGGCCACTGGTTGGCACATTTTGTTGGCTATGCGCGCGGGTACCAGCATGGTTAATCCTGAATTGCCCCGTTCGGCGTATCGCCATGTTTAGGTGCAAATCATGAAGGCTGTTGTCTGGATGTTAGGTGCGATCGCGTCGTTTTGCCTGATGGCGATCGCCGCTCGAGAACTCGACGGCGTCATCGATAAGTTTGAGCTATTGGCTATTCGAAGCTTAGTCGGTGTGGTGTTGTTAGTCATCATTATGAACGTCATAAAACGTCCTACATTAATGTTTAGTCAGCGAACCAAAACTCATTTTTGGCGCAATTTATTCCACTTTATTGGCCAGTTTAGCTGGCTAGTGGGTATTGGCATGTTGCCCTTGGCACAAGTGTTTGCCATTGAATTTACCGTGCCCCTGTGGGTATTGATTATTGCCGCCATTTTTTTACGTGAGCGTATTACCGCGCGTAAGCTGGCATCGGTTGGTTTAGGTTTAATTGGTGTTGCCGTTATTGTTAAACCCGGCCCTCAATTACTGGACCCTGGCGCTGTCATCATGCTGGTTGCCGCTTTGTGTTTTGCCATTACCTTTATTCTCAATAAATCCTTATTATCAACTGAACACCCACTGACGATTGTATTTTATATGACCCTGATTCAGCTGCCCTTAGGCGCTTTGATGGCGGGTGCAGATTGGACCATGCCAGAACCCTGGATGTGGCCGTGGGTGATGGCGATCGCCCTGACCGGTTTGTCTGCTCACTACTGTGTGTCTAAGTCGATGCAGTTGGCGCAAGTGAGTGTGGTCATGAGTCTAGATTTTTTACGCCTGCCTATCGTCGCCACCATTGGTATGGTGTTGTATGGCGAAACGCTGGATGTGGCGGTCCTCTTTGGTGGTGCCATCATGCTAGCGGCCAACTTGGTTAACCACTGGAAACCTAAAAAACAGGTGGTTTAGACAGTAGGGCACTCACCACCTGTAATCGCCCGTGTTCTATATTTGCCAGTACATTGGCACTCATGGCACCGGCCGTCGGCCCAAGGGCTAGGGGAGGCGTAAAGGGTGGTTTGGGTTTGGTTTTACGGGCCTCACGAATCCAGTTCAAGGCCGATGCAGTATTGTCTTCAAGTTGGGTGACAGCAAATCCAACCGCAATGGCCTTATCAACAAATTGCGGCCACTCTAATAAATGACTTTCGCAAATATTGCTAGCCCAAGGTGTTGGGTAGTCAATACAATTGGGGTTGATGTTGGGTTGTAGCATCACCTCGTGCAACAGCAATTGTCCACCGCCGTTGAGCACTTTAAAGATGCCCTCTAATAAAGCGGATTTATCGTCAATGTTCATGCTGGCGTGTTGGCTGATAACAAAATCAAAACTGTCAGATGTAAATGGTAAATGTAAGCTGTTGGCCACTACGAAGTGGCAGTCTGGCACAGTGTCTAGACTTTGGTTAAGCAGTGTGGCACAGCGGATGTAATCATCATTCAGGTCTAAGCCTGTCATCGAACAGCCCTTGTGTAGGGCAAGATAGCGGCTAGTGCCACCTAATCCACAACCAATGTCTAAACCCAGCTTGCTGGTGCTGGGCAGCCAGGTCATTAACTCGTGGGTAGATTCAATACCACCCAAATGTAATTGGTCGATACCTGTAAAGTCTTCGGCATGCCACTGCTTTGAATTGGGTAAAAGCAGTGCTTGCAGAGTCGAAAACATCGGCGTTATATTGTGGTTAAGGCGGGTAGATTTACAAACAAATCCAGTGCTTCTGGGTTTGCCAGCGCATCTTTGTTTTTAACCTCTTCGCCGTGGATGACTTTACGTACGGCTAACTCAACGATTTTGCCGCTAATAGTGCGCGGAATAGCAGCCACTTGAATGACTAGGGCGGGGACGTGTCTAGGGGTGGTGTTAGCACGTATCTGTTGTTTAATGCGCTTTGTTAAATCATCGGTCAGTTCAAGGCCGTCTCGCAGCACCACAAACAATACCACGCGTACGTCGTCCTGCCAGTTTTGGCCGATAACAATACTTTCTAACACGTCGTCGACGGTTTCTACCTGACGGTATATTTCTGCGGTGCCAATACGTACGCCACCCGGATTTAATACCGCGTCTGAGCGACCATGGATGATGATGCCACCAGGTGCGGAGATTTCACCATAATCTCCGTGGGCCCAGACATTATCAAACTGATTAAAATAGGCGTCTTGGTACTTTTGGTTGTTGGTGTCGTCCCAAAAATAGATAGGCATCGATGGAAAACTTGTTGCACAGACCAACTCACCTTTGGTTTGTTGTACCGGCTCGCCATCATCATTAAATATTTGCACGTCCATACCCAAACCAGCGCATTGCAACTCACCGCGGTATACCGGCAGGATAGGGCAGCCTAGGGCAAAACAAGAGATGATGTCGGTGCCGCCAGAAATGGAGGAAAGCTGAACATCATTTTTAATGTGGTGGTAAACGTAATCAAAACTTTCGTGGGCGAGGGGCGAGCCCGTAGACAGGATGGTTTTTAGGTGACTTAAATCATGACTCCTGATTGGTTGTACGCCACTTTTTTCTAGGGCGGCGATGTATTTGGCACTGGTGCCAAATATGGTTACTTTTTCATTTTGCGCCATGTCCATCATAATGCTGCGTGTTTTAAAGGGCGAGCCATCGTATAGCACAACGCTGCAACCTATCGCCAAGCCGCTTACCAGCCAGTTCCACATCATCCAGCCACAGGTGGTGTAATAAAATAACACGTCGTCACGACTAACGTCGGTGTGCATCATGAGTTCTTTGTTGTGCTGCAATAAGGTGCCGCCCACACTGTGTACAATACACTTTGGCACACCGGTGGTGCCTGATGAGTACATGATATATAACGGATCGTTAAAACTGCACTCAACAAAGTCAATGTGTGTCGCTTGGGCATCCAAAAAATCTGCTAGGTGAATGGCTTTGTTGGGCGCCGCGGCGTCGAGTTCGCTAAGGTCTGCTCGGGTGGTAATGTGGTCACACACCACAATGGCTTCAATGCTTTCTAGTTGAGCCACAATGCCAGCCACTGGGGTTAACGAATTGAGGCTTTTACCATTGTAGAAGTAACCATCTGTGGTGAACAGAATGCGGGGTTTGATTTGGCCAAAGCGGTCTAAGACGCCGTTAATGCCAAAATCTGGTGAGCAAGAACTCCATACCGCACCTAAGCTGCTGGCAGCGAGCATGGCCACTACAGTATCGATAACGTTGGGCATAAAACCAGCGATTCGGTCACCTGGCTGTATATCGAAGCGCTTGAGGCCTGCAGCTAACTGCGCCACACGCACGTATAGTTGGGCGTAGCTTATCTGTTGGCGGTCACCGTTTTCGCCACAAAAAACCAAGGCGGTGTGGTCATCTTGGTGTTTTAAAAGGTTTTCTGCAAAGTTTAGTTTTGCTTGCGGAAACCACTGCGCGCCGGGCATTTTGTCGCCATGAATTACATTAACCTCACCCTTGTTGCTAGCCACAATGCCAGCCGTGTCCCACATATCACTCCAAAACACCTCGTTTTGCTTAACGCTCCATGCATGTAATTGGGCATAAGAGTTGAGGCTAAGGCCGTGTTTAGCGTTAGTGGCCTGCATAAATTGCCAAATGTTAGTGGCTTCAATACGGGCTTGGCTGGGTTGCCATAGGGCTGTAGGTGCCGCAGATGTCATGGGTGTTCCTTTGTATCTGTGTTAATTGGCCTACTAATCGCCGTTAAATATGAGTTAGTGGCGGACCGTTTTACTTGATCTATTACAACGCTAACTAAGCGCGATGCTCGTCTTGGAGCCGTTTTGACGGCCTAACAAGTGACTAATGTCATTGCCTACGTTAACTAAGCGATCTAATTGTACCCCAGTGTCTATATTAAGACCGTGTAATAAGTAAACTAAATCCTCGGTAGCTAGGTTGCCACTGGCGCCTTGTGCATAGGGGCAGCCACCTAGGCCTGCAACCGAACTGTCAAAGGTGCTGACGCCAGCTTCTAGCATCGCCATGACATTAGCCAAGGCTTGGCCATAGGTGTCGTGGCAGTGGCCAGCCAGCTGTGACACGGGCACGTAATGAGCCACGGCTGCTAACATGTCCAACATGCGGGCAGGAGTCGCAGTGCCAATAGTGTCACCGAGCGAAATTTCATGGCAACCCATTTGCCACAGCTGATCCGATACTTGGGCCACCACTCGAGGGCTAACGGCGCCTTCATAAGGGCAATCGACCACTACAGAAACATACCCTCTTACCTTAATGCCAGCGGCCAATGCAGCTTTGGCTACGGGCTCAAAACGCGCTAAACCCTCGCTAATAGAGCAATTAGTGTTGCGTTGGCTAAAGCTTTGGCTGGCAGCGCCAAATACGGCAACCTCATCAACGCCCGCTTCGAGCGCGCGCTCTAAACCTTGTAAGTTGGGGGTAAGGGCGCTATATGATACATGGGAAAGCCGAGTGATTTGTTGTAGCACCTGAGCGCTGTTAGCCATTTGCGGCACCCATTTAGGGTGTACAAATGCAGCGGCTTCGATATGGCGTAATCCAGATGCTGCAAGGCGATCAATTAAATTGGCTTTGATGTCAGCGCTTAACATTGGGCCAGCTTCATTTTGTAAGCCGTCGCGGGGGCCTACTTCTACTATTTTAACGTGTTTGGGTAACGACAATAAGGCCATGAGTGATTATTGCTCTTCTACATTGATGGGCTGCAGGTGAAGTAACTGTGCATCGGCGCTCACTAAGTCGCCAACATTGAAGTATACCTCGTCAACGGTGCCATCGGTAGGCGCAGTAATGGTATGTTCCATCTTCATAGCTTCCACCACCATCAGGGGATCACCAGCGGCAACCACCTGACCAGCGCTCACCATACAGGCAATTAGGCTACCATTCATGGGCGCACAAATACTGCCAGAGTCGGCTTCGTTGCTAATGCTGTAGTTATCTACAGAAGGGGACAGTAAGGTGACCTGCGCCCTGCCATTATGAGTAAACAGGGTGACACAGTCACCATGGCGGTAATATCCGGCCGTCACCTGTTGTTGTGGAGTCTGTAATAACACTTGATCTTGGGTCACTGTGCCGGCCGTGGCTGGATCAACGCTGAGCCTATGATCTTCACCTAAATAATTAACATTAAAGGTAAGTTGCGGTGTTTGGTTGAGGCGCATGGCGGTTAACTGGGAAAACTGTTGTTGTGGTGTTTGTGCCAATACCAATCCGGCCATTGCCAATACCTGATGTTGATCCTGTGGGCTAGGGCTCAGGAGCAAGTCTTGGTGCTGCTCAATAATGCCCGTGTGTAACTTGGCCTGAGCAAAGTCATCAAGCGTCGCCAAGCGGCGTAAGAAGTCGATGTTAGTGGCAATGCCTTGTAGGTGGTATTGCTGTAGCGCGAGATCTAATTTGGCTAAGGCGTGGCTGCGGTCCTCAGCCCAAACAATCAACTTGGCAATCATCGGGTCATAAAAAGGGCTAATGGCGTCGCCTTGTAATACCCCAGTATCAATCCGAATGTGTTGGTCTGTTGGGGGCTGACGTAAGTGGTTTATGGTGCCTGTAGATGGTTGAAAGTCTTGTAATGGGTCTTCTGCATAAATGCGTGCTTCAAAGGCATGACCTTGGAGTTTTATTTGTGCCTGTAACAGAGGCATAGGCTGGCCTGCTGCTACTTTAAGTTGCCAGGCCACAAGGTCAACACCGGTGACCATCTCCGTCACTGGGTGCTCTACTTGAAGACGGGTGTTCATCTCCATAAAGTAGTAGCTACCATCGCTATCTAATAAAAATTCCACGGTACCGGCACCCACGTAATCTATGGCTTGGGCGGCCTGCACGGCGGTGGTGCCCATTAATTCGCGTAAGGCGTCTGATAAACCCGGAGCTGGGGCTTCTTCAATCACTTTTTGGTGACGTCGTTGGGCGGAACAGTCACGATCACCAAGGTAAACACCGTTACCGTGGCGATCACAAAATACTTGTACCTCAACATGACGTGGCGCAATCAGGTATTTTTCGATCAACACATCACTGTTGCTAAAGCTGGCTAAGCCTTCACGGCGTGCGCCAGCTAGGTGGGTAAGGAAGTCGTCACTGGCTTCGACCACACGCATGCCTTTACCACCGCCACCGGCCACGGCTTTGATTAATAATGGGTAACCCATTTGGTCGGCTTTGTGTTGTAGTAAGGCGTCGTCTTGGTCGGCACCGTGGTAGCCAGGTACGAGTGGAATGTTGGCTGCGGTCATAATTATTTTGGCTGCGCTTTTACTGCCCATTTGTTCAATGGCTGGCACGTCTGGGCCAATAAATACGATATCTTTGGCCTGGCAGGCCGCCACAAATTCGGCATTTTCCGACAAAAACCCGTAGCCTGGGTGCACACAATCGGCCTTGGCCTGTAGTGCTATGGCGAGGATTTTATCGGCTCGTAAGTAACTTTCTGCGGCTGGCGCGGGGCCAAGGGACCAAGCTTCGTCGGCTTGTTTTACGTGGAGTGCGTCGGCGTCGGCATCGGAGTAAACAGCAATAGTGCGCATGCCCATGGCTTTTGCGCTACGTATTACACGGCAGGCAATTTCGCCGCGGTTGGCGATAAGAACAGATTTCAACATAACTATTTCCTGGTTTTCTTAGGTGCGCCAAGGGGCCGCTGTTTTATCTAAAAAGGCCTTTAAACCCGCTTGTCCATTAGTGCTAACACGAATAGCGGCAATCGCCTCAGTAGTGCTTTCTTGGGTGTTGGCTAAGTTTTCCTTAGCAAGGGGCGAGGCAGTATTAAATTGAGCCAGTAAGATTTTTATATGCGCTACGGCCTCAGGGCTATTGCCTAGGGTTTGGTTAATCCAGGCTGATTTTGCTTGTTGTAGCTGCTCTAAACTAACCACTTGATGCACTAAACCGTAGCTTGTGGCTTGGCTGGCGTTAAATACTGCGGCGCTGGTCATTAAGTGGCGGCTTAATGAGGGGCCTACTTTATTAAGTACGAAGGGGCTAATCACGGCTGGAATTAAACCAATGCGTACTTCGCTTAAACAGAAGTTAGCTTGGTCTTGGCAAATAACGCTATCACAACACGCCATAAGCCCCACGGCGCCACCAAAGGCCGCGCCGTTGACTAGCGCTAAGGTGGGTTTAGGGAAACTGTCCAACAACACCATCAACTGCGCTAGTTGGTTGGCATCAGCTAAGTTTTGAGCTTTGTCATAGTCGGCCATGCGCTGCATCCAAGCCAGATCGGCACCAGCAGAGAAGCTTTTGCCAGTGCCAGTGATAATGAGCGCGCGTAATTCGTCTTGGGCGGCTAATACTCGTAAATGGTCTATTAACTGGGCAATGATGTGGTCATCAAAGGCGTTGTGTTTTTCGGGCCGGTTGAGGGTGAGGGTGGCAATGCCCTGCTCACTCACGGTGCATAACACGTGGGTGTTGTTGGTAGCGGTGTTTGATGTCATGGGTTTGCTCCTGTTACAGTTACATGCGGAACACGCCAAAGCGTGTTTCTTGTACCGGTTTGTTAAGGGCAGCCGCCAAAGCTATGCTCAATACGTTGCGTGTGTCTTTGGGGTCGATAATGCCGTCATCCCATAAGCGTGCGCTGGCGTAATAGGGGTGACCTTGATGTTCGTATTGTTCTAATACCGGGTCGCGCATGGCTTTTTCGTCTGCGGCAGTAAAGCTTTCGCCGCGCGCGGCCAACTGGTCGCGTTTTACTTGGGTGAGTACACCTGCCGCTTGTTCGCCGCCCATCACCGAGATACGGCTGTTGGGCCACATCCACATAAAGTTGGGTTCAAAGGCGCGGCCACACATGCCATAGTTGCCAGCGCCGTAGCTACCACCAATGATAACGGTGAACTTAGGCACTTTGGCGCAGGCGACTGCGGTCACCATTTTAGCACCGTGCTTGGCAATGCCTTCGGCTTCGTATTTTTTACCCACCATAAAACCAGTAATATTTTGTAGGAACACTAACGGGATCTGGCGTTGGCAACACAGCTCAATGAAGTGTGCTCCTTTTTGTGCTGATTCCGAGAATAAAACCCCATTGTTGGCGACGATGCCTACCGGATAGCCATCAATATGTGAAAATCCACAGACTAACGTGGTGCCATACAAGGCTTTAAATTCGTCAAATTGTGAGTCATCAACCACCCGCGCTATCACGTCACGCACATCAAATGGTTTACGTAAATCTGTGCCTACAACACCATACAGTTCTTCTGTCGGGTAGCGAGGAAGCAATGCGTCTTTACGCAGCAATGTATTACCGGCAGGTTTAGGGCAATTAGCAATACATTGACGGGCAATAAGTAGGGCGTGTTGGTCTGATTCGGCGTAATGATCGGCCACGCCAGAAGTGCGGCAATGGGTATCTGCACCACCGAGTTCTTCGGCGCTCACTTCTTCGCCAGTGGCGGCTTTAACCAACGGCGGGCCAGCTAAGAAGATGGTGCCTTGTTGCTTAACGATGATGGATTCGTCGGCCATGGCGGGTACGTAAGCACCGCCTGCGGTACAAGACCCCATAACCACAGCAATTTGCGGAATGCCGTGGGAAGACATGGTGGCTTGATTGTAAAAAATACGGCCAAAATGCAACTTATCAGGGAATACTTCGTCCTGCTGGGGTAGGTTGGCGCCACCAGAATCGACTAAGTAAATACAGGGTAAGTTGTTTTGCAGGGCAATATCTTGTGCACGAAGGTGTTTCTTTACCGTTAACGGAAAGTAGGTGCCTCCTTTAACCGTGGCGTCGTTGGCTATAATCATGCAGTAGCGGCCATTAACTAGGCCTACACCACATATGATGCCTGCGCTTGGCACCGGCACATCATAAACCTCATGGGCGGCAAGTTGCGACACTTCCAAAAATGGTGAACCCACATCAATTAACTGGTCAATGCGGTCGCGGGGCAGTAATTTACCACGGCCCAGGTGCTTGGCTTGGTACTGTTCGCCGCCACCCAGCTGTAGTTGCGCCACTTGGCTGCGTAAATCGACTACCAAGGCCTGCATGGCACTCGACTTGGCTTTAAAGTCTGCGCTTTGAGCGTTGATTGAATTGATTAAAGTGCCCATGTTAGTGACTCTCGTTAAACAGTTCGCGGCCAATGAGCATGCGGCGTATCTCTGAGGTGCCGGCGCCAATTTCATAGAGCTTGGCATCGCGTAATAAACGCCCTGTTGGGCATTCATTGGTATAACCGGTTCCGCCTAATAGCTGAATGGCATCTAACGCCATTTTGGTGGCTAACTCGGCAGAATATAAAATAGCGCCGGCCGAATCTTTACGCGTGGTTTCACCGCGGTCACAAGATTTAGCGACATTATAAACATAAGATTTTGCAGCGTTCATTTGCGTGTACATGTCGGCTAACTTGCCTTGGACTAGTTGAAATTCGCCAATCGCTTGACCAAATTGCTTACGCTCGTGCACGTAGGGTACGACCACGTCCATACAGGCCTGCATGATGCCTAATGGTCCGCCAGACAACACCACCCGTTCGTAGTCGAGGCCGCTCATCAACACTCGAACACCGCCATTGAGCTGGCCCAGAATATTTTCTGCCGGTACTTCACAATCAATAAATACCAACTCACAGGTATTGGATCCACGCATGCCGAGTTTATCTAGCTTTTGAGCACGACTAAAGCCGGGGTAATCACGTTCTACGATAAACGCGGTAATGCCTTTGGCACCTGCGGACATATCGGTTTTGGCGTAGATCACATAGGTGTTGGCATCGGGGCCATTGGTGATCCACATTTTATTGCCGTTAAGGATATATTTATCTCCTTTGAGTTCGGCTTTAAGCAGCATGCTCACAACATCAGAACCGGCACCTGGCTCACTCATGGCAAGGGCGCCCACATGATCGCCACTGATCAGCTTAGGTAAGTAGGTGTCTTTTTGCTGATCAGTGCCGTGGCGGTGAATTTGGTTAACACAAAGGTTAGAGTGTGCGCCGTAACTTAAACCGATAGAGGCGGAGGCGCGGCTAATCTCTTCCATGGCGATGGTGTGTGCTAAGTAGCCCATGCCTGCACCGCCGTATTTCTCGTCGCAAGTAATGCCCAGAAGACCCATATCGCCCATTTTTTTCCATAACTGCATGGGGAACTCATTGTTGGCATCTGTTGACTCTGCCAAGGGTGCGATTTCTGCAGCGGCAAACTGATTCACGTGCTCGCGCAGCATGTCATTGGTTTCACCGAGGTCAAAGTTAAGGCTTGTATAGGTGGTGATCATGACTGTTTCTCCAGTAGGTTAATGTTGGATAGGGCGCTTTTGCAACGTTGCTCAGCGGCGTCTAGTTCGTTTTGCAAGGCGAGAATGTCGTCCATTTGCTGTAGTAGGGCGGTTTTTCGGGTCTGGATCTTTTCTATAAATACCAGCAACTGTTGATCGTTGTTGGTGGATGATGGGTCGTATAAGTCGAGTATTTGGCTGATCTCCGCGAGCGTTAGGCCTAGTCGTTTACCACGCAAAATAAGTTTCAGCCAGGTTCGGTCGTGACTTGAGTAAATGCGCTTTAGTCCTTCGCGTTGGGGTGCTAGTAAACCTTGATCTTCGTAAAAACGAATACTGCGCGTGGTGATGCCAAATTCCTTCGACAATTCGCTAATAGTGTAGGTGGCTGGCTGCATGGATAATGACTTATAATTAATTGTTGGCAATAATTCAATTGTTACTTATTTTGGTTGACGTTAACGTAAAGGTCAAGCAAAATGTTCGATAAATCTAAAGTGTCGTTGTTGGAGTTTTATAAATGAGTCAAGCCGTAGAAGAAAATGTGTACATTGTTGCCGGTAGTCGTACTCCGATGGGTGGCCTAGACGGCAGCCTTGCCAGCCAAAAAGCCCCCCAGTTGGGTGCTGTGGCCATTACCGGCGCCTTGGCTCGCGCCAAGGTGAGTGCCGAACAGGTAGATGAAGTCTATATGGGTTGTGTATTGGCTGCTGGGCAAGGCCAAGCGCCGGCCCGCCAAGCTGCGTTAGGAGCAGGGCTGCCAATGAGCGTGCCTTGCACTACCGTTAATAAAATGTGTGGTTCTGGTATGCAAACCACTATCATGGGTTACAACGCCATAAAAGCTGGGTCTGCACACGTCATGGTTTGTGGTGGTATGGAAAGTATGACTAACGCGCCTTATTTGCTGCCTAAAGTGCGCCAAGGCATGCGTATGGGTCATGGACAAATGTTAGACCATATGTTTTTTGATGGCTTAGAAGATGCCTACAAAGGTGGCCTAATGGGCAGCTTTGCCCAAGGCACTGCCGATGATTATGGTTTAAGCCGCGAAGCCATGGATAACTTTGCCATTGCGTCTTTGTCCAAGGCCAATGCGGCCATCGCTAACGGCGATTTAGACGCCGAAATTACAGCGGTAGACATTGTTAGCCGCAAAGGCACAACCACAGTTGCTGTAGACGAGCAGCCGGGCGAAGCTCGCATTGATAAAATTCCGCAGTTACGTGCAGCCTTTAAAAAGGACGGCACCATCACTGCAGCCAATGCGAGCTCTATTTCTGATGGTGCTTCCGCCTTGGTATTGGCTAGTAGTGAGGCCGTAGAGCAACAAGGGTTAACACCCAGTGCCCGCATCATGGGAGTGCAGAGCTTTGCCCGTGAGCCCAGCGAATTTACCATTGCCCCTATTGGCGCCATCGAAGGATTGCTTGCCAAGTTGGATTGGCAGGTTGCTGATGTCGACTTATTTGAAATTAACGAAGCCTTTGCCATGGTCACCATGTTGGCGATTTCTGAACTTGGTTTGGATGCTAACAAAGTTAACATTTATGGCGGCGCTTGTGCTCAGGGTCACCCTATCGGGTCTACCGGTTCGCGTATCATCCTTACTTTGATGACCGCGCTAAAGAACAAAGGTTTAAAGCGTGGCGTAGCCGCTTTGTGTATTGGCGGTGGCGAAGCTACTGCGGTAGCGATTGAGTTAGTGTAGACGATCGTTGAGGTCGTCATCTTGACGAAAGTCAGGATCTCAGGAATCTCGCTAAGATTCCGGCCTGCGCCAGAATGACTAGCTGTAAATTTTATTAGGAACTAACATGAATTTTGATTTAAACGAAGACCAAAGAGCCTTTGTTGAGCTAGCTCAACAGTTCTCTGCTAATGAACTAGCGCCTAATGCAGCGCAATGGGATGCCGAAGCCATCTTTCCTGTCGCCACGCTAAAACAGGCTGGAGAGCTGGGTTTTTGTGGTCTTTATAGCGATCCAGAAATCGGTGGTTTGGGGTTAAGTCGGCTAGATTCCTCACTCATTTTTGAACAATTAGCCATGGGTTGCACCACCACCACCGCCATGCTTACCATTCACAATATGGCCACTTGGATGGTATCGGACTATGCCAATGCTGCCACCAAAGCTAAATATGGCGAGCAACTCACCAGTGGTGAATTACTGGCATCCTACTGTTTAACCGAAACTAATGCCGGCTCAGACGCCGCCTCGTTAACCACTAAAGCTGTAAAAGACGGCGACGTTTATGTCATGACAGGCAGTAAGGTGTTTATCTCCGGCGCTGGGGAAACAGACGTTTTAGTGGTTATGGCGCGTACGGGCGAGCCAGGCGCTAAAGGGGTGTCGGCCTTTGTGGTTGATGCCAACGCCGAGGGTATTTCTTACGGTCGTAGAGAAGACAAAATGGGCTGGAATGCACAGCCTACAAGGATGGTGAACTTTGACCAAGTTAGAGTGCCAGTGTCCAACTTATTAGGCAACGAAGGCGATGGTTTTACCATTGCCATGAAGGGCCTTGACGGTGGCCGCATTAACATCGCTACGGTGGGTTTAGGTACAGCTCAACAAGCCATGAATGATGCCTTAGCCTACGTTAACGAACGCAAACAGTTTGGTAAGCCCATCGCTGCGTTTCAAGGTATACAATTTAAACTGGCCGATATGAACACCGAAATGGTGGCTGCTCGGCAAATGGTGCGGCTAGCAGCCTTCAAGCTGGATAACAAAGACCCTGATGCGTCCACTTACTGTGCTATGGCCAAGCGATTTGTAACCGATGTAGGTTACCAAGTGTGCGACGAAGCGCTGCAGTGTTTTGGTGGTAATGGTTACATTAAAGAGTTTCCTATGGAGCGCTACTTGCGCGACTCCCGCGTGCACCGCATCCTAGAGGGCACTAACGAAATAATGCGCGTTATCATTGCCCGCCGTATCCTACTGGCCGACAGCCAAGCTATTTTATAAAGGACTATTCCATGAATCCAGCAATTCCCTATACCATAGAAGGTCACGTTGCCGTGATCACCATGAACAACCCACCAGCTAATACGTGGACGCGGGATAGCTTAGACGCTTTGGCCGACTTGATTAAACAGTTTAATGCCAATAAAGACATCTATAGTTTGGTGATTACCGGTCAGGGTGACAAGTTCTTTTCTGCAGGCGCAGATTTAAAATTGTTTGCAGGCGGTGATAAGCAAGTGGCCGCAGACATGTCGACCGCCTTTGGTCGTGCTTTTGAAGTGCTGAGCCAGTTCAGAGGTTTAAGTATTGCTGCCATTAACGGTTATGCCATGGGTGGCGGACTAGAAGTGGCCTTGGCCTGTGATTTACGCATCGCAGAGTCGCAAGCATTAATGGCCTTGCCAGAAGCGGCAGTAGGCCTTTTGCCTTGTGCTGGTGGTACTCAAAACCTAGCTTGGCTAGTGGGTGAAGGCTGGGCAAAACGTATGATTTTGTGTGGTGAGCGTGTAGATGCCCAAAAGGCGCTGGACATTGGCTTAGTTGAAGCAGTCACCGAACCTGGTCAAGGCCTAGCCGAAGCCATGTCGTGGGCTCAAAAATCAGAACGTCAAAGCCCTACCAGTATTGCAGCCTGCAAACGCTTGATTCAAACCGCTCGTAAGGAGCCGATGTTTGCTGGTATGGGTTATGAACGCGATGAGTTTATCGACTTGTTTGACACCAATGATCAAACAGAGGGCGTACAGGCGTTTTTAGAAAAACGTAAGCCTCAGTGGACTAACTCATAATGATTTATGACGTAAAAGACGGGCCCTTGTTGGTAAACACCTATGCTACGGCTATAGGGCAGCAAATCGTTGAGGTTGTACTTAATAGCCCAGAAGCCCTTAATGCTCTAAACGGTGACATGGTTGACCTGTTGCTGGAGTATGTGCCCGCATGGGAAGCTGATGACAATGTAATCGCCATCGTAATGCGCGGTGCAGGTAACAAAGCATTTTGCGCCGGTGGTGATATCCGCCAGCTTTATCGTGAGATTGCTGCTGGCAACCAACATGTTGGTGAAGTGTTTTTTAATCATGAATATGAAATGGATTTAATGTTACATAACTTGGTTACGCCGTTGATAGTGTGGGGCAATGGTTATGTGATTGGCGGTGGTATGGGGCTATTGCAGAGCGCAGCTATTCGTATTGGCACGCAGTCTAGCCGTTTAGCAATGCCCGAGGTCACTATTGGATTGTTTCCAGACGTAGGAGCCAGCTATTTTTTACGTCAAGTGCCAGACCACCTGGGTTTATTCTTAGGGCTTACGGGTGCTATGCTCAACGGAACTGATGGGCGCCAGTTAGGTTTGTTAGATGGGTTACTAAACGATGACCATTATCAAAAACTGATGCAGTGCCTGTTGGCTATGCCTAGCCAATCCCATGAGGAGACGTTAGTTCATCTAAAGGATAAGGTCCTAAAGCTAGAAACCAGCACATCCGAGACGCCAGAATCAAACTTGGATCATCATCGCGCTGAAATTATAAGTGCTCTAAAGCAAGTTGACCTTGCTGATATTATCTCTAGTTTATCCAACCTAAAGGGTACAAGTAAGTGGCTAGACAAAGCCATAGCAACCATGGAGCAAGGCTCGCCGACTAGTTTGCACTTGTATCATAGACTGTTCCAAGCCAACTTTACTAATGTAGAGCAAGCGCTGTTACAAGAATATATTATAGGCGTAAATGCCACACGTTTAGGCGAGTTTAAAGAAGGGGTGAGGGCACTACTCATCGATAAGGATCGTAACCCCAACTGGCGTTACAAAAGTGTAGAAATAACCCCCAAAAACTGGATAAATCAGTTTTTTAGTACCCAAGACGTGGCACCTGCCAACTTTTCTTAAACGATACTTGATACACAAAGGTAAGGACGAGACACATGACACAAATAGCATTTATAGGCCTAGGAAATATGGGTGGGCCAATGGCCGCCAACTTGATTAAAGCTGGCCATCAAGTAACAGCGTTCGATTTTGTACAGGCCGCATTAGATACATTTGTTGAGGCCGGAGGAATAGCCGCAAGTTCAGCAATGGATGCCATAAAAGACGCCCAAGTAGTAGTTTCTATGTTACCAGCAGGCAAACATGTTGCAGGGCTGTATCTAGGTAGTGAAGGCCTGCTCGCCAACCTGACTAAGGGTTCCTTAGTGATTGATTCCAGCACCATTGATGTTGAAACTGCCCGTAGGGTGGGGGTTGAGGCCAAAAAGCTAGGTATCCACTTTGTTGATGCACCCGTGTCCGGTGGCACTGCAGGCGCTAAGGCGGGCACCTTAAGCTTTATCGTAGGTGGCGACCAAACTTGTTTTGAACGGGCCCAGCCCGTGCTCGAAGCTATGGGCAAGAACATCTTTCATGCGGGGGACGAAGGCGCCGGACAAATTGCCAAAATGTGTAATAACATGCTCTTGAGTGTGTTGATGGCAGGTACCGCAGAAGCCCTACAAATGGGCGTGGAAAATGGCTTAGACCCTAAGGTCTTGTCAGACATTATGGTGAAGAGCTCGGGCCGTAACTGGGCCTTAGAGATCTATAACCCGGTACCTGGTGTAATGGATGGCACCCCAGCAAGTAATAATTATCAAGGCGGCTTTATGGTCGACTTAATGAATAAAGACTTAGGTTTGGCCCTTGGTGCCGCCCAATGTTCAAATTCTAGTGTGCCTATGGGGCAGCAAGCGTCACAGCTATTTAAAGCCCATGGTGATGCAGGTCATGGCGGCTTAGATTTTTCTAGCATTTATCAACACTACTCCAACAACAAGGTTTAATTTCATGCAAGTAGAAGGCAAAGTATTCGTAATCACCGGTGCAGCACGTGGCTTAGGCCTCGCCATTGGTCAGCTCATTGCCAGCAAGGGTGGTATTTGCGCACTGGTCGACTTAGATCAAGCTGCCGTGACTGCAGCAGCGGCTACCTGTGGTGAACAAAGCAAAGGTTATACTTGTAACATTAGTCAAGAAGCTGAAGTGGAACGCTTGTTTGAGCAAGTGTTAGCAGATTTTGGCCGTTTAGATGGTTTGGTTAACAACGCAGGGCTACTGCGCGATGGCATGTTAATTAAGTTTAAAGACGGCGAACTGTTGGACAAAATGAGCTTAAGCCAATGGCAGTCGGTCATTGATGTGAACCTTACTGGCACTTTTTTATGTGGCCGAGAAGGCGCTGCGGCCATGGCTAAAGCTGGTAATGGCGGCATCATTATTAATATTTCTAGTATCGCAAAAGCGGGTAACATTGGTCAAAGCAACTACTCAGCGACCAAAGCTGGTGTGGCGGCACTGGTGACGACATGGGCAGGCGAACTTAAGCGCTTCGGTATCCGTACCGCTGGCATTGCGCCGGGAGTAATCTCTACCGACATGACCGATTCGATGAAGCCAGAAGCCTTAGAGCGTATTGAAAAAGTAATCCCCGTTGGCCGCTTAGGCGACCGCAGGGAATTGGCAGAAACCGCAATGTTCATCATAGAAAACGACTACATGAATGGTCGTTTGATTGAGCTTGATGGTGGATTGCGGTTTTAAGTATTATCCCTAGCCATTGCGACCAATCTCAAAATTGGTAGTTGATCGATAATAATATCGACATTTTGTTAAAATGACGATATATTACGCTGGTAAAGTATTTATATCACTTAACCAGCGAGATTAACTCATGGCCTCACGTACCGAATTTTCTTGGCAAGACCCTTTCTTTTTAGACCAACAGCTTACTTCTGAAGAACGCATGATTCGTGA